>CAYOTM010000011.1:24948-25168 GCA_964406935.1 uncultured Gammaproteobacteria bacterium | reverse complement strand
GTCCGAAGCCAGACGCTCTATCCAGTTGAGCTACGGGCACACTTTGAACAGGAAAATAGAATCAATTTAGCGATTACCTTTTAAAGCTTGTTTTAAGTTGTAGCCAGTTTTAAACTTAGCAACTTTAACTGCTGGAATGGTAATCCTTTGTTGCGGTTTTTGAGGATTGACTCCGCCTCGAGAATAACGTACTCGAGACAAGAAAGTACCAAAACCAGCA
>CAYOTM010000011.1:0-24938 GCA_964406935.1 uncultured Gammaproteobacteria bacterium | reverse complement strand
TTAACTCATCAATGACGGTGTTGGTAAAAACACTTAACATTTTTTCGGCTTGTTTTTTGTTGATACCTTCAACTTCATGATGAATTTTGTCAATTAATTGCGCTTTATTCATATAATTAAGGCGAGCGATTCGCTCAATAGAGCGAGGGCTCACAGTTATTATTTTAGCGAGCGTATTCAATTACGCGAGTTTCTCGAATAACATTTACTTTAATTTCTCCTGGGTATTTTAGCTCAGTTTCTATTTTTTTAGCAATATCACGAGCTAAGTTGTGGGCTTGAAGATCATTAACATTTTCAGGTTGGACAAAGATACGGACCTCACGACCAGCTTGAATAGCAAAACTGCGTTCAATACCGTCAAAGGAATTAGCAATATTTTCCAATTCTTCTAAACGTTGTAAGTAGTTTTCATAATTATCATTTCTGGCACCGGGACGAGCTGAAGAAATAGCATCTGCCACTTTAACAATAACGGAAATTAAGGTGCTAGGATTATCTTCGTGATGACTTTCAATGGGGGCAATAATTTCTGGTGGAAGATTGAATTTTCTAGCAATATCCCGACCAATTTCGGTATGATTGCCCTGAATTTCATGATCAACTGCCTTACCAATGTCATGCAATAAAGCGCCCTTCTTAGCTAAAGTGACATCAGCTCCTAATTGTTCAGCTAGGAGGGCGGCAATATGAGAAACTTCAATAGAATGGCGTAGAGAATTTTGTCCATAACTAGTTCGATATTTTAAACGACCTAAAATTTGTACTAACTTAGGATCAAAGCCTGTAATCCCGACTTCATACATTGCTTCTTCGCCAGCTTTTTTAATGTCAGCAGCAATTTCTTTTTTAGCTCTGTCAACCGCATCTTCAATTTTAGTTGGATGAATGCGACCATCTTTAATTAAATAGTCTAAGGTTTTTTTGGCTACGTGACGCCGGATTAAAGAGAAACCAGAAATGGTAATAGCGTTAGGGGTGTCGTCGACAATAATTTCGACTCCGGTTAAATTTTCAATTGCTTTAATATTTCTGCCTTCTCGACCAATAATTCTACCCTTCATTTCATCATTTGGGAGATCAACGGTGGTGGTGGTTAGTTCCAGGGTATAGGTTGAGGCTAGTCTTTGCATAGCAGTAGCCATCATATCGCGTGCTCTTTCCTCCATTTTTTCTTCGCCCTCATTCTCTAATTTACGTAATCTTACTAGTAAATCTTCAGACGTTCGATCCTCAACATTTTTTAAAAGAATCTGTTTGGCTTCCTCGCTGTTTAGTTTAGCAATTTTTTCTAATTTAGCCAATTGTTCCTCTTTAACAGTTTTAATCTTTTCTTTAATCTCTTGGACTTCATTTACTTTATCATAAAGGTCTTGTTGTTTTTCCTGTAAATCTAGTAATTTTTGAGAAAAAGCGGTTTCTCTTTGTTCTAAACGTTTTTGTAAGTTATTGATTTCTCGGCGTCTTTCTGACTCCTCTTTTTTAGATTCTTCAATAATTTTTAAGGCCTTATCTTGGGCCTGAAGTAGTAAATCTTTTTCCTTACTTTTTGCTTCTCCTAAAATTTTGTCAGCTTTATTTTGAGCGCTTTCAATTTTTCCCTTTGATTGTTGTTTGTAGGCAAAAAAGCCAATAAAAAAACCGCCAACAAGAACAAGCGCGTAAATTGCGTATTCCATACAATATTGCGATTTTTAGCTATCAAAATTCAGGATGGCAGAACTTGTCAGCAGCTCTTAAAATCCAGCTGCGATTATAGTTACTATTTTATATTGATGTTATTTGTTTTATTTCTATTAAACATTTTAATGTCTGATTAAAATACAATGATAAACAGAGTTTAGTAAAGAAAAGGGGTTGTTTTTAGCAAATAGGCAAACATCAGCCAAATATTAACTGCCAAATCCTGTTTCTGAGTCTAAAAATTTAAATAATAATAATATTTATATGATAATTATAGCAAGGGCTTTTGATTTTGTAAAGAGTAAAAATTAATAATTTTTAAAAATATTATTAAATATTAGCTAATAAATTATCAAAAAGATTATTATTAAACGATCAGTCAAGCCCCTTTTAATATAAAATTGCTTAATTAGCCCACATTTTATCCTATTTTTATTGACTATAATCAAAAAACAAAGTAATATAAAACAATAGATAAGCTTTGGATGGCGGGTAAAAAAATTATTACTTCATTATTAGTTAAAATAGTTATTTTTTCATTAATTACTAAGAGATATTGTTTAATATTATTATAAATTTTATCTTCTTAAAATTATTTTTTTAACATGAATATTACTGAATTAGCTCGAATTTTAAAAATTAACCCTCAGGAGTTACGGGATTTATTGCCGGAGCTCGGGTTTAATATTGGCCAAAAAGCGATTAAGGTTGATAATAATACGGCTAAAAAAATTATTAAAAATTGGCCAATTTGGCGTCGTCGTTTTGAACAACGTAAAGCCTTGGAAGCGGCCAAAAATCGTGCCGACGAAGTTTTGCCCAAAGAAAGACTAACTATTTATTTACCTCACTTAATCACTGTTAGATCATTTGCCGAAATAGCTCAAATCCCGGTTAACCGTGTATTGGCCGAATTAATGAAAAATGGAGTTTTTACTTCAATTAATGAAAAAATTGATTTTGATACAGCTGCGATTATTGGTTCCGACTTAAATTTAGATGTTCAACCAATGGTTGAAGATTTAAATAACTTAGAGAAAGAAGATAAAAAATTATCAACCATAATTCAAGATGAAAATCAAGAAAAATTAATTAAACGGCCACCGGTAATCGTAGTGATGGGGCACGTTGATCACGGAAAAACTAAATTATTAGATGCGATTCGTTTAAGTAATGTTGCTGACGGTGAAGCCGGGGGAATTACTCAGCATATTGGCGCTTATCAAATTGTTCGCCAAGGAGAAATAATTACTTTTATTGATACTCCGGGGCACGAAGCATTTACTGCAATGCGTTCTCGAGGAGCGAAGGTGGCTGATATCGCAATTTTAGTGATTGCTGCTGATGATGGCGTTAAACCACAAACCCTGGAGGCTTATAAAATTATTGAAGCCTCTCAAATTCCTTTTATTGTGGCGATTAATAAAATTGATAAACCTGAGGCAGATATTGATCGAGTTAAACAAGAATTAGTTAATAAATTAAAAATTACTCCGGAAGATTGGGGTGGTAAAATAATTTGTGTTCCAGTTTCGGCGAAAGATAATATCGGCATTGAAGATGTTCTCGATACCGTCTTATTAGTAGCTGAGACGGAGAATGATGAAATGAAAGCTAACCCAGAATCAGCTGCCGCCGGAACAGTCATTGAATCTAATGTTGATAAAGCAGCTGGGCCAGTCGCCACTATTTTAGTACAAAACGGCACCTTAAGAGTGGGTGATCAGCTATGCTTTAATGATATTATTTATGGCAAGGTTAAATCTTTAAAAAATTATCGTGGGGAAGATGTTCAAGTCTCCGGACCATCTGATCCGGCCAAAATTTTAGGTTTAAAAATTTCTCCGGCAGTTGGTGATATTTTAACAGTTGGCGAAGGGAAAAAAGTAAAAATGAGAAAAATTAAATCAGCTGACTCACCAACTAACATTGCTTCCTCTCATCAAGATGGCATGGAAGACGCTGCCAACAAGCTTAACCTAATTATTAAAAGTGATTTCTTAGGCTCAGCAGAGGCGATTGAAGAGTCTTTATTAAAAATAAATACTGAAAAAGTTAAGGCAAAAATTATTGCTAAGGGCTTAGGCAATATTACTGAAGGTGATATTAAGCGAGCGGAAGGCGCCGGGGCTAAAATTTTAGGCTTTAATGTTAAGTTAACACCAGTGATTGAAAACTTAGCTCGCGAAAAACAAGTTGATGTGAAAATATTTTCAATTATTTATGATTTAATTAGCTTCGTTAAAGAAGAAATGCAATCTTTGGTAAAACCTGATATTAATCGGATTACTGAGGGTAAAATTAAAATTGCTGCTATTTTTAGAACTGATAATAAATTTCAAATTTTGGGCGGAAAAGTTATTTTAGGAGAAGCTAAAATTAATGAAAAAGTCTTAGTTTGGCGTCAAGGAGAGCCAGTTCTAGAAGGAAAAATTGAAGGACTTCAGGCAGGCAAACAAGAAGTTTCCAGCGTTCAAACAGGTGAAGATTGTGGTTTAAAATTCGTTGGTAAGCCTTTAGTGGAAGTTGGTGATGAGCTAGAAATTTATCGTGAAGAACAAACGATTGATCAATTATAATTATTATGTCGAGGCAAGAACAACTAAATCAATTATTTCAGCAGTCTTTAGCTCAAGTTGTGGCTCAAGAATTTTTGGTTCGTGATGCTTTAATTACGATTAAAGAAGTTAAGTTAGAGCCAAATTTAAAAACCGCTCAAGTTAAATTTTCCGTTCTTCCAGTTAATCTAGTTGGTACCGCGCTTAATAGTTTGCGAAGTCATACTAAAAAAATTTCTTGGCAAGCAGCTAATAAAATTAATTTACGAAGTATTCCTCGTTTAATTTGGCAATTTGACGATGGCGAAGAAAAAGCCTCGGAGCTCGATAATGTTTTTGCAATGATTGAAGAAGAACGGAAAAATGATCAATAAAATTATTAGATTATTAATATAGATTTCAATATAAATTTAGAATTTAAACCACTAAAGATTAGTGGTTTTTACTAATTTTTTTAGCCAGTTAGTGTTTGTTGGGGCGGATTGTAAGTTAAAATAATTAACTCAAAAATTAGCTCAATTCATCACTATTTTTAGGGTCTTTTCTTTTCAGAAAAGATTGTGTACAATAGAAAGTTATGTCTATTACTGATAAATTTAATTTAGCGGCGGAAAAAATTAAGCAGGCTGAGCGTATTTTAGTTATTGGTCATCTTCGTCCAGATGGTGATGCTCTGGCTTCTTGTTCGGCTGTTTTAGAAATTTCCCAACGATTTTCTAAAGAAGCGTGGGGTTTTTGTGATGGTTTATTGCCCAGTAATTTTGATTTTTTACCAAATTTTAATCGCCTTAAATCATCGGTCACTGATCTCAAGCAAGCGGTGCCGGCCTTACAAACTCATGATCAGTGGTTAGATTATTTTGATCTAGTCTTTATTCTCGATTGTGGTTCTTTATCGCGAACTGCTTTAAGCAAGGAGATTAAAAATAGTCAGGCTAATCAGCGACCCTTTATTATTGAAATTGATCATCATCCAGCAGTTGATCATTATGCTAATTTAGAAATTAGAAATTCGCAGGCATCTTCCACGACGGAAATTATATATGATTTTTGGAAGTTTTTAAATTTGCCCCTAGATAAAAAAATAGCTGATTGTTTGTTAACAGGAATCATTACTGATACGGGCAACTTTTTTTATCCTAATGCTTCCGCTAAATCGCTAGCAATTGCCTCAGAGTTATTAATGTTAGGAGCTAATTTACCTAAATTAATTAAAAGTTCAACTACTAATAAAAATTTAGCTACCTTTAAATTGTGGGGGCTAGCGATGGATCGTTTACAAATTAACCAAAAATATGATTTTGCTTTTTCAGTTGTTACTTTAGACGATCTCAATAGTTTGTCAGCTGATGCTGAGGAAATTAGTGAAGCCCTGGCTTCAGTGGCTGGCTTTTTAAGTAATTTATCGGAAGTAAAAATTACTCTCTTGCTTCATGAAACCAGTAGTGGGATGATCAAGGGTCACTTGCGAACGGCTGACTCCAAAGCCGACGTTTCTAAACTAGCTCGCTTTTTAGGGGGCGGTGGTCATACTCAAGCATCCGGATTTGCTTTAGCCGCTCAATTAAAAGTGACTGCTAATAAAGTTTGGGTGGAATAATTTTCACAACTGTTTAGTTAATATATATTGTTCATTTTAAAATTTTTATTGTCATGACAAAAAAACCTTCTCGGAAAATTTATTGGTTTGTAGAACCTAAAAATTCCTATACCAATAAAGTAATCGCTCAGCATTTATTGGCGACCAGTCAACTGTCTTTAGAGCCCCAAGAATTATTAGGGGTTGATGATCAAGCTCATTTAGTGTTTGAGGTTAGTGAATACGCTTTTATTAGTCGTCTTTATAAGGATCGCTTTAACCTTAATTTAGAATTTTGCGTATTTTCTCGCCAAGGGAAAAATGGTCGTTTACGTCCCTGGATTTTTGGAGACAAGAAAAAGGGTTAATTTAAAAATAAGCCATCAGTGGATGGCTTTTTTATCAAGTATTTTAGAAATTCAAATATTTATTTCTGTTTTATTTTTTAATTTTTGTTTTTTTCTCTTGCCAGGCTTTAATTTTTTGATGATCACCGCTTAATAATATTTTTGGTACTGAATATTTTTTTGAGCCGACCCGAAAAACTGCTGGTCGAGTATATTGAGGATATTCTAACTTGCCTGGTTGGCTGTGAGATTCATCAAGAAGGCTGTTTTGATTGCCTAAAATCCCCGGTTTTAGTCGACTAATAGAATCAATCATTATGAGTGCTGGTAGCTCTCCACCAGTTAAAACATAATCACCAATAGATATTTCTTCATCAATAAAGTTTTTAATTCGACCATCAACCCCTTCATAGCGTCCACAAATTAACACTAACTCGTCTAATTGACTATATTTTTTAGCTAATTTTTGTTTCCATGGTTGGCCGCTAGCGGATAATAAAACAACTTTCCTCTTTTTATTTTTCCCTCCCTTTTTTAAATCAATCAAGGCTCGATAAAGAGGCTCAATTTTCATTAACATACCAGCCCCACCACCATAAGGAGTGTCGTCAACTGTTTTATGACGATCGCTGGTGAAGTCACGTAAGTTATAAATTTGGATAGTAACTAATTTTTTATCAATCGCCTTTTTCAAAATTCCCTCATTTAAATAAGAGTCAAAGATTTTAGGGAAAATTGTTAAAATTTTAAAAGTCATAAATAAAACTCAAAATTAATTATCTTTAGTATAACAAAAAAGTCGTGGTTTAGCACGACTCTTTTGCATAATATTTTGATTTTAGAGCTTTAAATCGTCAACCGCTGAAGTGTCCATATCAGACGCTTCCGGTCTTTGCTGACTAGGGGCTGGTCGGCGATTACCACCTTCTGGATCATAGATCTTTAAATTGACGCGTGAATTATTTTTCGCGCCGACAATTTTTAGAAGGGTACGAATTGCTTGGGCAGTTTGCCCTTTGCGGCCGATAACATAACCCATGTCGGCTGGATTAATTTTGAGAGTTAATAATACTCCCATTTCATCGACGGTTCTTTCCACTGACACATCGTTAGGGTTACCAACAATGTGTTGTACGATAGTTTCTAAAAACTGTTTGTCTGTTTCTGCCATATAGTTTCTGTAGCATCCTTCCAGATTTGCTAATTTTAGCTAATTTGAAAGGTTCTCTTAATTATTTTCTTGGCTAAATAAACCAAGATTTATAAATTTATTATAATAAATTTCTGATTTTTGTCAACTGTTAGTTGCTAATAAAGATTATTTAGTCTCTTTGTCTTCGGTGACTGCTTCGGTGACTGCTTCCTCGTTATTAGCGTCTTCTTTCTTTGGTTCTTCAGTTGGTTTGGCATTATCTTCTTTAGTTGTTTGGTCATCTTCAGATTTGGCTGGTTTTTCAACGGCTGGGGCAGCTGTTGCTTCCTTAGCTTTATCTGCTTTAGCCTTTTTTTGCGCTAATTTTTTTTCATTTGGTTGCCCCTTTTTGGAGGCCGTTACTTTAGAGCCCTCAATGATGCCTTGGCCAACTAATAAATTATTAACTGTGGCTGTCATGCCAGCTCCTTTTGATATCCAGTATTTTACTCGATCCTCTTTAACTTGAAGATCTTTTATATAAGGATTATAGGACCCAAGAATTTCTAAAACCCGACCATGAGGATCACGGCCTTTTTCAGAAATGATTAAACGAAAAACTTTTTTATTCGTTTTGCCTACTTTGGCAAGTTTAATGTTAAGCATAAATTACATCTTTTTAAGTTTATTTATCCATTATCTTATTTTAAGTTAGAAGAAAAGTCAAGATTCTAATAACTGGGACGGCTGGGTCGGTGAGGAGAATCTTGGCGTTTTGCAAATCGATCATTATTATTGCGTCGGAAAGACCCTTGGCCGCCGTTAGTAAAGTTACCAGTTGATTTGCCTTTCTCGTCTTTCCATAAGGCTTCATTTTCAGGCAAACCTTTCATCGTTAAGTTAACTCTTCCTTGATCATCAATCTCTTTAATCTTTACCGTAACTTGATCGCCAACGCTTACAAAATCACCTGGCTTACTGACATGATAAGGAGCTAGTTCGCTAACATGAACTAAGCCATCTTGGTTAGCATTTAATTGGACAAAGGCGCCAAAATCAAGTAAGCGGACTACTTTTCCGGAGATAATTTCTCCAGCCGCAAAGACATGAACAATTTCTTTAATTTTATTAACGGCTAATTGAGTCATTGCTTGATCAGTGCCACAAACCATCACTAAACCATCATCATCAATATCAATACTGACTCCAGTTTCATCAATAATTTTATTAATAATTTTACCGCCCGGGCCAATAATTGCTCCAATTTTTTCTGGGTCAACTAAGAAGCTGACAATCTTGGGCGCATAAGGTGATAGTTCTGCTCGAGGGGCGCCAATTGTTTGGTTCATGTTATCTAAGATTTGATTGATTGCTTCTCGTCCCTGAATAAAAGTTTTAGTGACTATTTCTTTATTTAAACCAATAGTTTTAGTATCTAATTGAATAGCCGTTAAGCCATCTTTGGTGCCGGCTAATTTAAAGTCGGCGCCACCCTGACCATCTTCTAGGTCCTGAATATCAGTTAAAACCTCCCAACGACTTAAATCCGTATTAGAAGCTAGCCCCATAGCGATTCCTGCGACTGCTTTCTTGATAGGTACACCGGCGTCCATTAAGGCTAAAGAAGAGGCACAAGTAGAGGCCATTGATGAGGAGCCATTAGAACCCAGAGTTTCGCTAACAACGCGCACGGTGTAAGGAAAGTCTTCTTTATTGGGTAACATGGGCATTAAAGCTTTTTCGGCTAAAGCGCCATGACCAATTTCGCGGCGACCAGCTCCTCGTAGAGGGGAAACTTCGCCGACTGAATAAGGGGGAAAGTTATAATGATGCATGTAGCGTTTTTTGCTTTGTCCTTCCAAGCCTTCTAGTGATTGTTCCATGCCAGCTGACCCGAGAGTAACAATTGATAAAACCTGAGTTTCTCCTCGAGAAAAAAGAGAGCTTCCATGAGTACGATTAAATAAGGCTACTTCTGAAGTGAGTTTTCTAATTTCAGTTAAGGCTCGGCCATCAACTCGTTTTTTTTCTTCTAAAATAGACCGCGTCACTTCGGCTTCAATCATTGACTCAACCAATTTTTTAATTATAAATTGACGCTCTTCTTGGGGGTGACCTAAGGATAGTAAATAGTCAGCTAATTGCTCTTTAATGGCATTAACCGCGGCTTTACGTTCACCCTTGGTATAATAAACACGATCAAATAAAATTGAAGAAATATTTTTTGTTAACCAATCGCGACCAATTTCTAAAAGTTGGTTATTTTTTTCTTCAACTGCTAATTCTGTCTCACTTTTTGTTTTGATGGTTACTGATTTTTTTTCTATGCCTAATTCTTGCTGAAACTTTTTAATGAAGTCAATAATTATTTGTAAATTATCTTGACCAGCCTCAATTGCTTCCTTTATTTTTGCTTCAGGGATTTCATTGGCGGCCGCCTCTAACATAATTACTTTATCAGGTGTGCCAGCAACAATTAAATCTAAGGAGCTTTTGGCTTGCTGTTCATAGGTTGGATTAAAAACAAAATTATCTTCAATTAGGCCTACACGAATTCCTGCGATTGGTCCTTGCCAATCTACTCCAGACACTGAGAGGGCAGCCGAAGCCGCTACCAAGGAAACAATATCATAATCATTTTCTTGATCAACCGCCAAAACAGTCAAAATTACTTGCACATCCCGCCGATCTTCCTGATTAAATAGAGGTCTAATAGCGCGGTCTATCATCCGGCCAGTTAAGATTGCTTGATCGCTAGGGCGTCCTTCTCGTTTAATCCAACGAGATCCTTTAATGATGCCCGCAGCATAAAGTTTTTCCTCGAAGTCTACCATTAAAGGAAAGAAATCGATGTTTTCGCGGGCCGTTTTTGCTTGAACAACGGTGGCCATCACTACGGTTTCACCATATTGAACTAAAACGGAAGCATTGGCCTGAGTGGCCAGTTTTCCCGTTTTAAAGCTTAGTGGTCGACCCAACCACTCAGTATTAATTACTTTTTCCATAAGATTTTGGTTGATCCTTAAATTACAGAACTGTAAGTTGATTACAGCACTATCTATTTAAGGACCAAGCCGATTATTTTTTTATAAAACTTTAACGGCCAAGCAAAAGCCTGGCCGTTAAAAATTAACGTTTGATTAAAAATTTAGGATTAGCTCCAAGATCAACAAAGCCATCAGCTTCTTCAATTAAACGAGAAGAACAGGTTTTTTTGAAAGCTAAAATTTCTACTAGACAGCCTTTATTGTTTTGCAGGTAGGAAACTACTGGCAAATAATCACCATCACCAGAAACTAAGATAATAACATCTAATTTTTCAGCTAGTTTAATTGCATCAATCGCAATCCCGACATCCCAATCACCCTTTTTGGCTCCGCCAGCAAAAATTTGTAAGTCTTTCATTTTGACCTCAAATCCTTGTTGATGAAGAGCTTCAAAAAAATGTAATTCTTCTTCGGTTTCTGTTCTAACCGCATAAGCCGTTGCTCTAATCAATTTTCTGTCGGCGACGGCGGTTATTAAAATCTCTTTAAAGTTTACTCGTTTGTTAAATAAATTCTTAGCGGAATGGTACATGTTGGCAACATCAACTAACACCCCTACTCTTTGCTCTTTATGTTTTATCATATTTTGTTTAAGTTTTTAGACCAGCCCTGCCTCCTCGTCTTCTGTTTCTTCAGCTTCCTCGGGAGCATACTTTTTTTCTTTTAATTTTTCTTCCTCTTCTTCAGCTTGTAGTTTTTGAGCAATTTTTAATTTTAATCTTTCCGCTAAAATTTTAAATTGTTCAGCACTTTCTTTTTGTAAGTACTTTAGGAACTTACGTCTCTCGCCAACTTTTTTTAATAAACCACGACGGGAAGAGAAGTCGTGTTTATGCTGTTTTAAGTGTTCAGTTAACTCCTTGATTTCTTCAGTTAAAATAGCAATTTGCACCTGAGGAGAACCAGTATCAGTTTCATGAACTCGAAACTTTTTAATAATTTTTTCCTTAGTTTTTTTGTCTAACATATTAGCGCTTAATCCGAGAAATAATTAGAAAATTTCTATTAGATCCCAGAAAAAGTGTTTAAGAATTAAGATAATTTATTAATATTTTTCATTAAGCGTGATTTTTTACGAGCCGCATTATTTTTTTTAATAATCTTCTTTTTTACGGCTTTATCAATTTCTTTAATGAGTTTTGGCAGGTCATTTTTAACTGACGGATCACTGCTATTGATACGCTTAAAACTTGATTTAATGGTTTGTTTTAAATCATTCTTAGTTTTCTGATTAACGACTCGTCTTTTGTCACTCTTGCGAAGCTCTTTTTTCGCTGATTTTTTATTAGGCATAGTAAAATTATAAAATTTTAATAATAAGATGTTAACACAAGTTTGAATAAAAATCAAGGCCTAGCCCTATTATTAATAATTTTAATATTTTTATTAATTTTAGAGAAAATTTGTCGGGGTGCTGGGATTTGAACCCAGGATCTCCTGCTCCCAAAGCAGGCGCCCTAAACCACTAGGCCACACCCCGTTTTTTTAGTAAGCAACTCAAGTTTACAAAAAAAACGAATTAATAATTACGAATTTTTGTCAGATTTACTTGGTTGAATGGATAATAATTCGTAACTTTTAATTCGTAATTTTAGTGCCCCGGGTCAGAATCGAACTGACGACACAAGGATTTTCAGTCCTTTGCTCTACCACTGAGCTACCGAGGCTATTTGTTGCGGGAGTCGGACTCGAACCGACGACCTCCAGGTTATGGGCCTGGCGAGCTGCCAACTGCTCTATCCCGCTTCTCTTTTTTAAGTGGTTGGTTTGTTAAGGGAAATAATTTTAGTCACTACTTACGTTTCTTTTCTTTAAATTTAAACAAAGACTACTTATTATAGCAAGAGCCGTAATAAGAGCTGTGGGCAATGGAGGACTCGAACCTCCGACCTCAACATTATCAGTGTTGCGCTCTAACCAGCTGAGCTAATTGCCCATTTTTATTACAAAATTTAATATAACAAACCAAAGATAAAAAAGCAAGCCTTTAATAGCCAAAATTTGTCTCTAAAAATTATTTTTAGTCAGTTTCGGCGGCTAATAGTAAAAGCTCATGACTTAAACTAGCCTGGCCAGTTTTTACGCGAAATTCTAAATCAATTAACTTATTAAATAAAGATTTTAACTCTTCTAAGCTAAATACATTAGCCTGGTTAATACCTTTTTTGATTACAAAGGGGTGAAGGCCTAATTGTTGACTAAGATTATTACTATCTTGACTGCCAAGGGCTGATTTAATTTCGATCAAAATTTTAATTTGTCGGGCGAGCATGCTTAAAATATATTCAGCGCTTAAACCGGCTGCTAATTGTTCGTTAATAATTTTATAAGCGATTTTCCCTTTTTTTTCAGCAAAGGCATCAGTCAGGGAAAAAATATTTTCCTCAAAATCACCAGTTACTATTTCTTGGACATCACTCAGGCTAATTTCTCGTCCATGAGCTAGGGCTTGTAATTTATTAATTTCATTGTTTAATCGCCAAAGGTCATTGCCAGTTTTAGTGATGAGTAAGTTTATCGCGTTATTAGCAATTGCTTGCTGACGTTCAATTAGGGTCTTTTTAGCAAAATTAATTGTTTGTGGAGTGGTTAATAATTTAAATTCTTGAGAATAAGGTTGGTTAGTAATTAATTTAAAAACTTTTTTAGCGGCTGGCGTTAAAGATTTCTCCGAGATTTCTTGATCAATAAATACTAAAACATTCTGATTGTCCGCTAATTGATTTTTTAGTAAAGGGAGAAGATTTTCAAATAGGTTATCAGATTTTTGGGTAAATAAATTTTCAATAATAACCATTCTTTTTTTAGCAAATAAAGAGCCCGCTCCAATTTTTTTGGCAATTTCTTCAATCTTTAAATTTTGACTACTTATTTTTTCTAAGCTAAAAGCCCCCGAGTCAACGGTGGCGGTAAAATGGGTTTGCATGGCTTGTAACTTTTGCTGACGGCGGAAACTGTCAGCTCCGTAAAAAAAGATAATCATAATTTGCTGGGAGCTAATTCAATTTTTTCAGGCTGATTAATTTTTTGACCCAAAAACTTTTCTCCTAGGCGGGTAAATAACTCAGGGTTGTCTGTAAGAAAAAAATGACAATCGGGTTGTTCGCTGGTTTTAATATTTAATTCTGGATGGCGCTGTAAATAATCTTTTAAACTAAGAGCGACAATTTCTCCAGGATCAGGTACCAGGCATTGGTTGCCCATTAGGCGTTTAATATTTTTTAATAAAAAAGGATAATGAGTGCAACCTAAAATTAAGTAATTCACTCGGGACATTTTGAGAGGACGTAAATAAGCTTTTAAGATTTTATTACTGACTGATTTGTTGGCCCAACCCTCTTCAATTAGGGGAACCAGTAAGGGGGCAGCTTGTTCGCTAACTGGCAGGCGGGAATTTAATTTATGAATTTCTTGAGAGTAGGCCCGGGACATAACGGTGGCCTTAGTGCCGATTACCCCCACTTTAGATCGAGAGTTAGCCGCCGCCGCCTCGGCTAAAGGACGAATTACTCCTAAAACTTTTCTATCTGGCCAATGCTTTGGTAAATATTCTTGCTGAACTCTTCTTAAGGCTTGGGCCGAAGCAGTATTACAGGCGATAATCACTAAATGACAACCTTGTTTAAATAAAAAATCTAAAGCTTCAGTGGTATATTGATAAATTTTAGGAGCTGACTTACTACCATAAGGCAGACGAGCAGTGTCGCCTAAATAAATATAAGAGTAGCCTGACAACTCTTTCAAGAAATGTTTTAAAACTGTTAAGCCGCCTAAACCGGAATCAAAAACCCCAATGGCGTTATTAGTTGATTTGTTGGACATAATATTTAAATTGGTCTCCTCTGTCTTTATAATTTTTAAAAATACCAAAACTGGCACAGGCGGTTGATAATAAGACAATTTCGCCTCTTGAGGCCTGGCAACTAGCCGACCTAACTGCTTCCTTCATATTTTTCACTTCCTTAATTTGTTTTAACGGATAATGATTAGCAATCACAGTTTGCTTTAAGCGTTTAGTAGCTGCTCCTGGTAATAAAATTAAATATTTAACTTTTTTAACCATTATTTTAGCCAGACTTTGAAAGTCAGCCCCCTTATCTGCTCCACCAGCAATTTGGATAATTGGTTCGGTAAATGATTGGAGATCAAGCAAAGTGCTGTCCGGCGAGGTAGCAAAACTATTATCAAAATATTTTACCTCCCTTTTAATAGCCACTAATTCTAAACGATGATTAAGATTTTTAAATTTTTTTATTGCCTTTTTAATGTCAGTAGATTTAATTTTTAAAATTTTAGCGGTGGCGACTGCCGCTCCAATATTTTCTTGATTATAAGCACCGACTAGACCGCTTTTCAGCTGGCTGGCTGTAAAATAAATTATTTTAGAATCTAACTTTTCTTTAGTTAGCTTGGATTTAAGCCGTAAATTAGCCACTAAAAATTTATTATTTCGACGGGCAATTTTTAGCTTCGCTTGCCAATATTTAGTCAGCGATGAGTGATAATTGGGGTTTAAGGGATCGGCCGCTGCTAAATGATCTTTATAAAAATTAGTTATCACCGAGATTTTTGGGCTGCTAGCTAAATCCTCTAATTGAAAGCTAGATAACTCTAAAACAATATAGTCGCTGGTGGTAATTTTATCAATAAAAGAAAAAGGAGCAATTCCAATATTGCCGCCAAGAAAGACTTGTTTGCCTGCTTGTTTTAAAATCGCTGTAATTAAACTAGCAGTTGTACCCTTACCCTTACTGCCAGTGACTCCGATAATTTGTTGGCTGGAAATTTGGGCGAAAAAAGCATTCATCGGACTAGTTAATTTTGCGCCTTCTTTAATAGCTTGTTTAATCGCCGGACAACTGACTGGCCAGCCAGGAGAGCGAAATAAATAATTAAATTTTCCTAAATCATTTTTAAAGAGTTCTTCTAATTGCCAAGAAATTTGTTGCCCCTTTTCTCCTTGGGTAATTTTTGCTTTAACATTTGCTGGTAAGTTAGCCATCAGAGACTGCTTGTTTCGTTGATCGCAAATGGTAATTTTTCCTGGAAAGCGGTGTTTTAATAGCCAAGCTAAAAAAGCTTGGTTTTCTTGGCCCAAGCCTAGAAGAGCGATTGACTGTTTGGCTAGATTTTTAGTTGGTAAAAATTTAAACATTTTATTTTAAATCGCCCCAATTATCAGCCGTGGCTGCGCTGACAATAATTGGTACTTTAAGTTTAACCACTTTAGACATAATATCAATTAGTTTGGTTTGATAATCCTTAATTTTATCAGTTTTAATTTCAAAAATTAATTCATCATGAATTTGTAATAACAGCCGAATATCTTGTTCTTTACCAGTAATCAGCTCATCAATTTCAATCATCGCTTGCTTTATCATGTCAGCGGCTGATCCCTGGATGGGTGTGTTAATGGCCATACGTTCGGCTGCTTTGCGAATCATCGGTAGACTAGAATTTAAATCAGGGAGAGGGCGTTTGCGACCAAGTAAAGTAATAGCAAAACCCGTTTTTTGACCCTGACTAATTGATTTTTCCATCATTTTCTTGATGCCGGGGTAAACCTGAAAATATTTGTCGATAAATTCTTTAGCGCGTGCATAATTAATGCCAGCGGCTTGACTTAGGCCATGAGGTCCTTGTCCATAGATGATGCCAAAATTAGTTGCCTTAGCTTCTTGGCGCATTTTAGGACTAACTTTTTCCAAGGGCAAGTTATTAATAGCGGCAGCGGTTGCTAAATGAATATCCTGATCATTTTTAAAAGCCTGAATCATTTGCTTATCACCAGATAAATGAGCCGTTAAACGCAGTTCAATTTGTGAATAGTCAAAACTAATTAATTGCCAACCTGACTCAGCGATAAAAGCTTGTCTAATCTGACGACCCAAATCATTTCTGACCGGAATATTTTGTAAGTTAGGGTCACTAGAAGATAGACGGCCAGTAGCGGCTACTGTTTGTTGAAAAGTGGTGTGTATTCGATTGTCTGTTCTTTCAATTAATTTTGGCAATACTTCTAAATAAGTTGTTTGTAGTTTAAATAATTCTCGATATTCCTGCAAGGCGGGAATAATGGGGTGAAGATGTTGTAATTTATTTAATTCTTCTTCAGCAGTGGACAGGCCGGTTTTAGTTTTTTTAATTCCAAAGCTGGGAATTTCTAAATCAGTAAATAAAATTTCTTGCAATTGCTTGGGAGAATTAATATTAAATTCTTTGTCAGCTAAGCGATAAATTTTTTGACTTAATCGTTGTAAATTTTTTAAATTATTTTTTGCTAATTTGGCTAAAACTTTTTTTTCTACCTTAATACCTAGTTGCTCCATTTTAGCTAAAATTGGTATTAAAGGTATTTCAATTTTAGTAAATAAATTTAATAAATCTTGAGCAATTAGTTGTTTTTTAAAAACTGTAAATAATTGCCAAACAATTGCTGCTGATTTAGCTTGTTGCTTGATTATTAAATCAAAATCATCATTTAATTGGTCGAGTTCGTTAAATTCTTGACCCAGTTGATTAAAAGCGAGGCTGGATAAATTATTTTGACGCTGATCAGGGTGGAGAAGATAGGCGGCAATCATCAGGTCAAAATAAGGAGTGGGATAATCAAAATTATTTTTAAGCCAAGCTTTGTAAATACTTTTTAAATTATAAGCAATAATTTTTATTTTTTCATTTTTTAAAATAGTCATGATTGACTGCCAGCGCTGTTGATTTTCGTCTTGACTAAAGGGGGCAATTAACTGATTTTTAGCCAAGGGATGTGGTGATTGATCATCAAGATAATAATTAGGTAAATAATAAGCAGTCTTGGTGTCGGCAAAAAAAGTGAGACCTAGTAAATTTTTAGTTTCATCCCAGTGAGGAGACAAAGCCACCTCGGAAAAAGTTTTTAATTGTTTGTGGAAACTGGTTAGCTGGGGAGTAGTTTCCAGAATAATTATTTTAAGATCTTCTATCTGAGCCCCCTTTTTTTCTATTGGTTCATTTTTATTTTTAAAATTTAAGGCATGAACTTTATTTAACAAAGATTTAAAATCTAGTTCACTGAATAATTTAAAAACTGCTTGGGGGTCAAATTCAGGAAAATTAGCGGCTAGCCAATCAGCTTGACAGGGAGCTTGCCGGTCGATGGTGGCTAATTTGTAACTCAAACGGGCTTGTTCCTCTTGTTCAATGATTAGTTGGGCAATGCGGGGCTTAATATCAGGAGCTGATTGTTTAGCAGCTTTAATGACGCCTTCAAGATTATGATATTTTTGGAGCAAATCAGTAGCCCCTTTCAGGCCGATACCTTTTACTCCAGGAATATTATCACTGGGGTCGCCCGCTAAAGATTTTAAATCAATTATTTGAGCAGGAGTTAAGCCATAACGCTCCTTAACTTTGGCCTCATCATAAATTACGCTATCACTTAAGCCCCGGCTCATTGTATAAACCTTGGTTTGGGGGCTAACCAATTGAAGAGTATCAAGATCGCCAGTAATAATAATTGTTTCAATATTTTTGGCTTGTTCGGCTTGAGCACTTAAAGCGCCAATTAAGTCATCAGCCTCATAGCCAGCGACTTCAATGATAGGTAAACCCAAGCTCTTGGCCACCTCTTTGACTAAAGGAATTTGTTCATATAGTTCATCGGGTGCTTGACTGCGCTGGGCTTTATATTCTTTATATTCTTGATGGCGGAAGGTAGGTTCTTTGCGATCAAAAGCAACCATTGCTAAGTCAGGCTTTAATTCGCTGAAAGCCTTGAGAAGAAATGAGCTAAAGCCATAAACAGCATTAGTCGCCCGACCATCTAATGACCTTAAAGTTGCAGGTAGAGCATGAAAACTACGATGAATTAGAGCGTTTCCATCAATAATTACTAGTTTTTTATTATTTTTTGTCATGATTATATTTTATCATTTTTAATCGCTTTGAGCTAATCTAAAAAATTAAAAAAATTGTAGAAAAAAAGCGCTTAAGTAAGCGCTTGTTAAAAGAACAATTTTATTTTTTCATTTTGCTTTTGATTCGCCGTGAAGTTTGGCGAAGTTGATAATGAGCGTGCTGGTAGTCTACCTTGTCTTGCTTGGTTGGCTCTTTAAAGCCAGTAAAAATTCTCATGCCAAAAACTGGGCTATACTCAACGATTATCATGACGCGATGGTTTTAAGGGTTTTTAAAGATTAATTTATTGTGCGCTTTTTCTTAAAATAAGTCAAATAACTAATTATGAACGAATAATTAAAATAGGAGTTAACTTATTTTTTTGTTATAATTATTAATAATTATTATTTTATGCTTACTATAATTTTAGCAGTATTTGCTTTGCTGGTTTTATTTTTTGCCTTAGGCAAGGGGGCCAGCTTATTAATCGCTAATTTACAAGTAGTGATTAAAAAAACTAAAATTAACCCAGTTTTAATGGGAATTATTTTAGGATTTTTTACGACTATTCCCGAGTTTGCTGTGGGAGTAAATGCGATTCATAATAATATTGGTGGTATTTCCTTGGGCAATATTTGGGGAGGAATTATTGTTTTATTTACTTTAATGTTGGGAGCGGCGATTGTTTTTAATCGTCAAATTAAAACTGATGGTCGTTTAAGTTTTATTCTTCCTAGTCTTTTATTTATTATCTTGTCTTTAGTATTGGCTTTTCGAGGAACTTTAGACTGGCGCGATGGTTTAATTATTTTGTTTTTTTATTGTTTATTAATTTATATTAAATTTTTACGTAAACAAAAAGTGGCCACTAAGGATCCCCAAGCAGTCGACCCCCTAGATAAGCGTAGTTGGTGGTATAAATTGTTAGACAAATTATTCCACTGGCGACGAGAATTAAAAACTGAGATTAAACATAGTTTAATCGGGATAGTTATTATTTTAATCACCTCTTCATTAATTGTTGAAATCGCTGATTTTATTTTATCTTCTTGGTCAGTCTCCCCTTTTGTTATTGGTTTATTAATTTTTTCATTAGGGACTAATTTACCAGAGTTAATTATTACTTTAAAATCAGCTTTTAGTAAGGCTAGTGATTTATCTTTTGGCCATTTAACTGGATCAGCCATGAGCAATACTTTAATTTTAGGATTATTATCATTTTTTCATACCTTTACGGTGAATATTAATATAGCTTTTGTGGTGATGTTTGCTTTTATGCTTTTAGCGTTAACCGTAGTTGCCTTATTTTATGTTACTAGTCGCTCCTTTGATCGTTGGGAGGGTTTTGTTTTGTTAGGGATTTATTTATTATTTATCACTTATCAAATTTTAGCCGTTTAATTTATTGATTTTTTACGCTAAATATGATGTAATTAGCTAATATTTTAGTTTATAATTAATTTAAACAATATGAACAAAGAATTAAATTTAGAATCTTTTGTGGATCGTCTGTATGAAGAAAAAAACTTTCCGCAAAATTTAGAAGCGGAAGTAGTGAAGCAAATCAAAGATGATTTGTTAGAACAAGTCGAGGATCGTATTAATGCTCTGATTATTAATAATTTGTCTGAAGAAAATTTGGAAGAATTTAATCAGAAGATTGATCAAGAAGTGTCTGATCAGGAAATGCAAAAGTTTTTTAATGAAAATATTCCTGATTTAGCCCAATTAATCGCGGCCGAATTAATTGTTTTTAAACAAACTTATCTTTCTTAAATTAATTTAAAATTATAATTTTAAAAAAGATAACCTTATAATATGGAAAAAATATTATTTACGCCAGAAGCGCCTAAGGGTAAATTTAGTCAACAAGAACTGGATGATATTTTTAGTGATCAAAAATTGCTTAATAAACTGATTTCTCAATCGAAGGGGATTATTGATTTATCAATCACTGACATTAAGTCTCCATATGTACAACAAAGATATAATAATTTAGTTCATATTTCACCAGACGTCCCGACTACTTATAATAAAAATGAATTAGAAACCTTAGCGACGGAGTTAGAAAATATATTACAACAAGCCGCTGGTCAGACAGAGGGCCGTGGTTATACTAAAGATAATAATTCTTCAGAATTAGATAAACCAGAAACAGAAGAGCCAACGGATAATGTGGAAAAAGTTGAAGATAAAAAAGAGGAGCTGGTTGAACATACTGAAGATAAAAAAGAAGATCAGATAGATAAGGTTGAAGATAAAAAAGAGGAAGTAGGAGAGGTGGAAAACACTTATAGTGATTATCATCAATTTTTAAAAAAAGTTCAGGAAGCGAAATTAGGGGTAGTAAATGTTAAAGATATTGCCGAAGGTGAAGCGAGAAAAGCGGCTGATGCTTATATGACTGAACAGAAAGGTAAGGCCGGTTTTTTTAAAAAATTATGGAAGCACACTTTATTTGATGAATATTATCGGCAAAGACAAATTAATAGAACTAGAAAAGAAATTTTAGAATCAGACAATATTTATGCTGGTCGCTTAGGGGCTGACGATAACTTAGGTCACAAGGAAGCGATGAAGGCGATTACAGATCGGTTTATTGCTGATTATGAAGGCACTTTAAGTGAGGGGGAGGATAAGAAAATTTTAAATAATCAAACTCCAGAATCAGTTAAAGTGACGACTGAAATTAAAAAATTAATTTTAGATTACGCTCAAGGGTTAATCAGTGATGAAGTTTTTAAAAGTGAAAAAATAAGATTAATTGATAGTATTAAAGATAATCAATTATTAGCTGGTTCTAATGCTTATGCCGATAATTTATTTGAAGTCGCTCAAAATGCTAAATTAGCGATTGAGCATGGTGCAAAAGCAGAGGAATTAAAAATTAATACCGATCTTATTATTGGTAAAGCCAAGAGTAGTTTAAAAACTGAAGCACATTTGACTTGGGTAGACAAAGGGACAGATTGGTTGAAAAAAACAAAAGTTGGTAGAGTTTTGAGTCCAGCCGTGCTATCTACGGCCGTTGGTATTGCTTATTGCGCGTCCACTAAATTTTTAGGGACTAAAGGAGGTGGTTTATTACTTGGTTTAGGCGGAGCAGTGGCGGTGTCTTCAACTTTTGCTGGTTTAAATGAAAGTCAACGGGTTGCTTTAGAACGCGGACAACATGGTATTGAAATGGCTGAGGGTCAGACATTTGAGAAGGGTAGTCAAAGAAGAGAACAAATGGATAGTTATCAATATAAAATGGTTAAGTCTCGTGATTTATTAAATAATTTAAAACAGTTGTTGGTAGAAAAAAATCAAACCGGTGAAGAAGTGTTTAAGAAAATAAATAAAGAAGACCTAGATGGTATTTATGAAGCTATCAGTAACATTGAATCAAGAACGGCCTTAAATTCTCAAAAGAAAATTGATTTAATTGCCTATGAAAAATTAGATACGGTGGAAAAAGAAAGGACCGAATTAACGATTCTGTTAGCTAAAGCTAAGGTACATCTCAGAAAAACCGTCGATAATGATTTGAAAGATAGTTTACCAGCTGGAGAAACTTTTGATACTTATTTAAAAAAACAAACAGAAGCGGCCCAACTTGCTTTATTGGATGGGGAAAATGGTGTTACAGCTCAAGATAAAGCCTTTTTAAAGTATAAAAGAAAAAGAGTGGCTAAAAAAGTAGCACAAACTATGCTTTTTGGGTTAGCGATTGGGACAACTATACAAGAAGCGGTAGCTTTAAAAAATGATGATGTTCAGGGTATTATTGAAGGAATCAAAGGTGAGGGGGGAGATTCTTTAAGGAGAACCCCTTTAGAATATTTACGACAATATCTGGCTGGTGAATTTACTGGGGCGGGCGCTGATGGTTCCGCCGATATTAATCTTGATAGTAATTTGTTAAATAATTCTGAGGGGACTATTTTTAATACTTCGGAGGGGGCGATTCTAAAAACCACTGGTGGTTTAAGTATTATTGAGAAAGCTGACGGAACCTTTGATATTCTTAAAAATGGACAGTTAGTTAATAATTTAGAATTAACTTTTGATCCTGATGGAAAACTTGATGCTGAATCGATTATTGAGCTTGGTCAGTCAGGTATTGTAGTTGGTAATACTGAGACCTTAACTGAATCAACCACTGAAGTAGTTAAATCTGCTCAAGACTATTTAACTGATAATCCTGAGGGGAGTCAGCCGATTGGTCGGGCAGCTTGGTATGATAATAACACAGTAGAATTTGATAAAAATGAATTAAGGTTGTTATTGGGTGGAGTGAATGGCTCGGGTATAGATGCTAATGGTGATATTGTTTTAGATGTTAGTAAAATGACTGCTGATGGTTCTTTCCATGGGGACTTATCTATTAATGCCCCTGAGGCTACCTCTAAAGGATTATTAAAAATTATTTTCTCTTTATCACAAGATACTCAAAATCAAGTTTTTGAATTACCAATTAATGCTGATGGTCAAGCAATTATTGATCAAAATAGTGATTTAGCGAAATTATTTTTTGATGTTGAAAATGGTAAGTTAATTTTTAAGGGTCGATTTGCTGAGGTGGTTCAATCATTGGGAGCAAGTAATGGTAAAGAACAAGTGATTTCACTAGCGACTATGGAAGGCCCAGGTCGAGACGCTATTAAAGATGTAGTGACTACAGTAATTAAAGAAAATGTCAATCATTTAGCGCCGTTAGCGCCGGAAAATATTAATTCCCAAATTACTGAAGCCCCCTGGTTTATTCCGGTTGTTGCTCGCAAGCCATTGGAGAAATTACAACAAGTTGGAGGTTATTATGATGAAAGCTATTTAGACCGAGATTCTCTTTATGAAGACCCAGTTTATATGGATGAAAAAATTCAGAATAGCACCTATGAAGAGTCAGCTTATCTAGATGATAAAATTTTTGATGACAAGCCTGAGAAGGCGAGCCAAGAAATAGATGAACAGGCAATGCGAAAAAATATCGAAGGAATGAAGGACTATGTCGGAAAAAAAATGGATTTAATGTTAATGGAAAAACTTAATCAGCAAATTGCTGAGCCAATGGATAAAGAAACAAAAATAAGCATTGTCTTGCCTTGTTATAAAGAGGGAGATAATGTTTATAAAACTCTAGTCGATTGGACAGACAAACAACAAGACTTAAAACCAGAAGAGTTAGAAATAATTGCTTTTGTTAATGCCCCCAAAGGAGATCAGCCATTAGATGAAAAAACAATTGCGGAAATTAAGAGATTCCAAAAAGATCATCCTAAGTATAAAGTAAAGTTAGTGCAACATAATTTTAATTTTTCTAAAAATAGAAAAATGGGAGCAATTTATAAAGCGCCGACCGATTTAGCTTTATATCGTAATCTTAAAAGATTAGAAGAAGGAGCATCAGAAAAAACTGTTTCTCAACACTTACTTCGTTCTGGCGGAGCGGATGCTTTAGGTAGAAATCCGAGATTTTTACGCGAGATTATTGATTTTATGGATAAGCATCCCAATACTGAGCAATTAAGAACTCAGAGTGCTTATCCCCCAGAAGTAAGACAGAAATTTCCTTTGTTTAATGCCATTACTGTCTTTAATCACTCTTTAAGCATGTTATATACCAAGGGTGAAAGTAATATTGGTTTGGGAACTTATCGGTCACGTGCTTATGCTCAAGCTGGTGGTTTTGATCAAAATAGAGAATATCGAGAAGAAATTGATTTAGGATCTAGAATCCGCCAGAAATATAGCGGTGATGGAGAGGCTTTAAAGAAATTAGTGAAGAAAAATGCGATTGATAATCCGCGACGAGAGCTATTTGCTCTAGCTAAAGGAGATACGGTTTTAAGAGCTTATGCCGATTTTTCTAGCCCGAAGAGAGATGCAGAATTAAGAAAATTTAATTGGGATAAATTATCTTCTCAGTCTAAAAATAATATTGAATTAAATTTAGATAATCTGAATCGAGAATTTGATGCTTATTTTCAGCATTATTTAAAGAAGACGGCCAAAGAAAGTGGGATTATTTCTAATATTATTACTGGCAAGCTAAACAGTAAAACAATTAATTCTAAAAGCCTACATCCAGAAACAAGATTATTTTTAACTAATCCTGAGATTAGAAAAATATTAAATAATATTGATAAAAATAAACCAGGTCTAACTAGAACTAGTCCAGAGATTATGGAAGTAGCTGAGCTATTAAATAAAATGATTTTTAATAGAATTTTACGAACAGTCTTTGGTTTAGTTGAGGGTGAGGATAAGGATTATTATTATAAAGAATCAGCCAATAAAATAAATTTAAATTTTACTAAACGAGCAATTGATAAGTTAAATAAAGCTAGTAAGCGTAAGTGGAAAAATTTTGATGGTTATTGGCCAGAGGAAAAAAAATAATTAAGCAAATAGTTTAATAAAAAACACCCAGTTTATAGTGGGTGTTTTTTTAAGAGCCAAACTATTGGCTCGCTTCCGCTCCTCCTTATATCTCGCTCGCCGCCTGTTCGAATCCCTTAATTGCGAATCATAAACAAAAAAATTCCTAACTTTGTCAGGAATTTTCTTTATTTGTGGACCTTAAGGGATTCGGTCACGGTCGCTAAGCTTTTCGCTTTCGCTACGCCACGTATAGCTCACTTCGTTCGTACGTGGCTTCGCTCGGCGAAAAGCAAGCGCCCCGACCCGGCCTCGTCGCGTAAAAAGCCTTCGGCTTATACGCGACTCCGGCTT
>CAYOTM010000010.1:29579-30030 GCA_964406935.1 uncultured Gammaproteobacteria bacterium | reverse complement strand
TCTTACCATGATTAGAGGAATTTTTACTCCTATAAAAAACTAATTAAAAAAAGGCGGCATAGGAAAAAATTGGGAAAATCACGAGCGCCGAAATCGTGTAAAATTTATCTGTCTGAGCCGCCCATAGGATTTAGAAGAGCTTAGTCATTAAAAAGGCGGCGTTTAGAGATTTTGTTAGATTTCCAGCGAGTGATCCAATTTTTTATCCGGCCGCCAAGTTTTTGCAACACTTTTTTCAAAAAGTGGCAGAGAGAAAATAGATATTAAAGTTTCCCCCAATACAAAAAGAGCGACCTTGCGGCCGCTCTTTTTTTCCGATTAATTAAAGGAAATCGGGAAGACTTTGGATAAATATTATCTGGAAAGATCCCAGGAAATTGGAAGATCTAAACCAACTAAATTTTCTCCATTATTTTCTTGCATTGCAATCACGCATTCTTTTCTTAATTCA
>CAYOTM010000010.1:0-29569 GCA_964406935.1 uncultured Gammaproteobacteria bacterium | reverse complement strand
CGGATAATGCAGCATCAGTTGTTGATGCGTTAAAACTCAATAAAACATCGAATGTTTTAGTTTGTCCAGCAGAAACAAATAAGTTGGTTGGGCTAAATGAAACTCCTTCTTCTCCAAGTGCTGCGGTGTTTTCTGCTACTACAGTTGTACCTTCTCTTAATACTGCATTACTAACCTCACTAATATCAACACCTGATAAATCTAAAATTACTACTGGGATATTAATTCTTCCATTAGCGTCAGCGGTAACAGTAAATCTACCAACCTGTTTCAAGGTATTTGTTCCACCAAAAGCATAACTGCTTATAGCTTGTCTAGCAACAGTTGGAACAGATTTTACAATAGTAAAGATACTAGCTACAGCATTATTAAGATCTATATCTTCATCAGGAGAAGTGATGGTTTGACCAGATGATGTTCTAAATTTAATGCCTGTAACTTTTAATTGTAAGCCCAATCCTGATGCAGTTGCATCAGAATCCTCAATGTTATTCAATACAGCGTGAACTGTTAAAACTTTGCTATTACTTGAACCAGTAGGCACAACAAATTTATTAGCAAGATTTTTAAATTCAGCCACATCCTCAATCATAAATGATTGAGCAACTAGTGTTGAGCCGTCGTACAACTTTAAAGAATTAATTCTAGGATCAATATAACCGCCTTCATTGTCATGCATATTTTCTAAAACGATTTCTGTGATATTGGCAGAATCATTTGTCGCTGTAAATTCAAAGCGACCAACAACTTGTTCAACGCTAGCCTTAGAAGCTAGATACATATCAGCTGGTTCAGTTAAAGCTTCAACAACTAAAGATCCATTTTCAACAACATTTAATTGAGCTGTTGATACTGAAGTTGGCATAGGATCAAGTAATTTATTTTGACCATCTCTAGCTGTAATACTAGCTGATAACTCTAATACTACAGGCTCATCAGCGGCAGCAATGGAACTAATATTTCCTTTAAGTTCAATGACTTTAACTGCGTCTTTAGCTAAATCATAATTTAAAGATGAAAAATTAGCCGTGCCAGAACTGCTTAAATTTACTGTTGAGCCAATTTGTACGCCGTCAATAAATAATTTTAAACCAGTTACATGATTATTAGCTATAGTATGGTTTGTTGTTGTAGCTAATGCAATACTATTAATTTTAACAACATCATTTAAGGCTTTAACAGTAAATTTACCTAAAGAATAATCAGTTACTCCCTGGACAGTTGTTCTTGTATTAGAATAACCATCAGTTCTAACAAAAGTTAAGTCAGCACCTTCAACTTCAAAAATTGAACCAGTGGCTAATCCAGTAATTTCACCAGCATCCACTCTAATACCACTTAAAACATATTCTGGAAAATCTAAAAATTTTATTGTGTCAGAATCTAAAATAGCATTAAAAGAATGTCCAGAAGTAGCATCATTCTTCACATCAACAGTTACTTTAACTTCATTGTCGCCCTTCTTTAAGTCAATATAAGAATCAATTAAATAAGTACTATCAACAACATCATCGTCATCAAGATTAAAAGTACCTAATAAAAGATTATTTAAATAAACTTTAACATTCTCAAAGCTATCTGCATTTTCTTCGCTACCATCAAAATTAATAGTTAAGCCCTCAGCTTTGACTGCTTCATCAGCCTTAATATTGGCTAATAAAACAACAACGTTGCGAGCTCCTTTATTTAAAGTATCAGCAGAGGGTGAGGTAGCTTTTTTAGCAACCGTAATTTTTCCAGCCATAATTTCTACTTGAGAAATACTCCAAACAGTTGGTGGAGTGTCTCCAGTTGAGCTAGAATAAGTTACACCAAAGCCAGTATTTTTCTCATAAATAGAAACATCACTAGGTCTTTGAACTGCTAAATCAAGGCTATTTGCATCATTAACGTCTTTAGCAATAACATCGCCAACTATTTGAAAAGATTGAGAAAAATCATCTCGTAAAATAGTTAGGCCACCATTCTTTAAATTGAAGGTAGCATAGCGACCACTGAAAGTAGCGTGATCAGATACAATTTCACCATTATTTTCTAATCTGACATTCATTAAAACCTTTGATAATTCTTCAAGTCCACTGTTTCTAACAGTGATTGATTGGAACACTAAATCTCTGTTTGAATCACTATCAATGTCAAATTCACCTAACATCACATTTTCATCGCCAACTTCAACAGTAATTGGATCATTAGCTCCAACAAAATCTACCTCTGCAACTGTGTATTCAACCATATTCATTAAATTTCCAGTGATTGGGAAGGAACCAGAAATAACAGCTCCACCAGCCACTACATGAGCAGCGCCAGCGATACCTAAAGCCATATTTCCAGTAACATTGCCACCGACAAATTCAGCTAAAATATCTAGAGTGACAGTTTGACCGGCAGTAAGATGTAAAGCTGGGGAAAAAGTTAAAATCGCTTCATCATTATTTAAATTTCTTTTAGTGGCAACCACTTTCCCGTTATGTTCAACCCAAACTCTAATATTTTCAGTTCCACTAGTTAAACCAGTTCGGCGAACAGTAACTGATTCTAGATGAACTGGTCCATCATTAGCAGCAGTGAAATTTACCTTAGTAAAAGGAACACGAGAAACTTGCTGTGGAATTGATTGAGCAACCGGAGTCATTGAATTCAAAGCAACACTTAATCCAGTTCCCTGTCCTGGTTGAATACCAGCAGTAGTACCATAGATATTGAATTGATTTTCATGACCAGTAATGTTTGCTCCCATTGGAGAAAAAGTCATACCAGTCTTAGTTACTACATTACTGAAGCTGAAACGATTAGCTGAGAAAGCAGCTTCGGAAGCGAATTGTCTAAATTCACTACCATCCCAGTAGTAAATAGCAGCCTCACCAGCATTCTTTAATAAAGTGCCAGCTGGATAAGTACCAGTTGGTAAAGGAGTGCCGATGGTGTAGTTGGTGAAGAAAGAATCAGGAACATCAACTACATGTGAAGCCCAGCCAGCGCCCCAAAGAGCGATCGCATCAGCTTCGGATTGGACCCAATGTAAAACGCCACCAGGGGTGACTGCATATACTTTAGGGTCAGTTGTAATTTTCACTAATTTAGTGCCCGGTCTAATGGTTACGTTAGAACCTAATGGGTAGCTTTGTAATTCCGTTGCGGAAATAGTCACTACACCACTAAAGTCAGCGTACCATGAGAAATAGACAGATTCATTAGGGAAAACATATCTCTTACCGTCAGATCCGAGGTAATAAACAGATGAAAGACCATCCATTTTGATTAAGTCACCGGCTTGAGCAGCAGCTGATACTTTGTTAATACCAACTAAACCACTCATTGCGACAACTACCATTACCATCAGACCAGCGGTTAAGAATTTTCTAAATTTACTCATAATAATTAATTAATTTCCCTTGTCCTGGTCGCGACGAAATCGTCGGAAGCCAGACAAGCGAATGTTTACTTGTTTTCTTGCTTGATTTTAGAAAGAGTCTATCAGTCTTATCAGTTCAGGCTAGAAAGTTTGACCAGTAATTAACCGCGTTTAATAAATCGATCGGAATCCCGCTTCGCCAACTGCCGCCAACCGGCACTAAGACGAACTGTCAAAAAACTTTTAAATAGTTTCTGCCAGCTCGGACCAAGTGGGCCGCTAGCTGGAGAAAAGCTTAACCGATATATCAAAGAGCAATCAGTTACCGTTAAGCCATCTAGCAAAAACTAAATAAGTCTGTCTTCTTCCTTCTTATTTTCAAATCAAGAAAATAATTTTTGTTTTGTAAGAGCGTTCCCTGTCGTGAGACAGTCGACCTTGAGCGGTCCGCTCATCCACTAAACCCAGACAAGCTGAGTTTATTAACGCGGATGTATTAATTTATCTCCGATTGAGTAATCCAGAACAAAAGAAATGAGTAAACAGAATCTTCTGTAAGGGCATCGCTGGTCGGAGACAAACTAATACATAAGCGCTAAGCAGGGGTAAAGGCGCTGGTCAAAGAAAATAAAATTTATTGAAGGAGTTCTTTAGTTTCTTGAAGTTTTTTCTGCAAATCATTCATTAACTCCTTGTCGCCAGTTAATTTCGCCTGGTCAAATAAAGCTTGAATTTCATCTAATAAGTTAGTAGCGGTCGGCTGATCAACCACTTGCTCGGCTAAAGCAATAATTTCTTCCTCAGCAGTCAGGCCAACAACTTCTCCTTCTAAGTCTAGCTCGGTAGAAGTAGCCGTCTCATCAGGGGAGGACATTTCAGTAGTAGTAGCCGTTACTGGCGAGTCATTACTCACTGGCTCATCAGTGGCACTAACTTGGACACCATTATCATCCTTATTATTGTCAGCAATCACCAAAAGAGCTTCTTCTTCAGAGGGGCTGATAGAAGAAGTTTCTTCAGAAATAGTTGGCTGACTAGGATTAGTTCGTTCGTTTAAAGAAGTCACGCGATTTTTAGCAATCGTAATTTCTTTTTGAAAATCATCATTAAGTTTAACCACTCGACTAGCATTTTTATCCCAATCAAAATTAGGGTCAGCTAAAATCGCGCTAATTTCTTCCGCGTGAGCTAAGGCGAATAAAGCCGCTAAGCGTTCTCGGGAAGCACTATCAATAACCGTACTTAATTTTGCTTTTTCCGAAACTACTCGAGCAATATATAAAGAATCATTCGGGGTGCTAGTTTTAAAAAGTTGATGACCAAAAACACTGGTGCCAATTAATAAAAAGAGGAAGCCAGCGATTACCGCCACCGGGCGATAGGCCAAACTAGAAACAGAGCGAAGATTGATGAGGAAGTTATCCCAAGCGGATAAACTTGAATTACTGGAATGACTAATTTGGGAACGCAAAACTTCCCGGCAATTAGCTTTCCAGGCACTGTCAGCTTTAATCGTTTTCAATTGATGTAATTGTCGAATTAATTGCTTGTCAGTCATACGCCTTAGTATACGAAAAAAGCACCCAAACGTTACAGTTGCTAGCTGCGAAAAGCCCCGTCTTTATTGGCTTTTTGCAGATATAAACAAGATAAGTCTAGAATATTCTAGACTTATCTTTAAGATTTATCAGTTTTTGTCAAGAGATAATTACCCCAACTTAACCATCAAATCAACCTCTAAAGCCTTGGCTACTTTATCCAATAAACTAATCGTAAAATTTTGACGACCACCTTCCATGCGAGCAATATTACTCTGACTAGTTCCAATTTTTTTCGCTAAAGCCATTTGACTAATCGCTCGTCGTTTTCTCAATTTCATAATCTGATAAGCAATTTCCAGTTGTCGACCATACTCATCAAACCAAGCTTTAGACCGAGGATGGCGCAATTCTGTTTGCAAATAATCCTGAAAATCGCGGCCCAAATATTTATTTTTTTTAGTATTTTTCATAATAATTAATTGTTAATAACTTCTAAATAACGTTGCCAAGCAATTATTTTATCTTTACTCGGAGTTTTAGCTCTTTTTTTTAAAAAAGCATGTAATAAAATAATTTCTCGATTAATATAAGTAAAATAAATTATTCGATGGTGGTGATGATAAAAATCAACTCTTAATTCTCGTAATCCACCAACTAAGTGTCGACTATAGGGTTCATCTAAATAACCTTTATGTAACAATAAAAATTCCAAATATTTATTAATTTTTTGCCTAGATTTTAAATCAATCCTTTGTAAATATCCCAATACTGGTTCTTGTCCGCTTTTAGGATCTTTATAAAATCTCATTTGATAATTATTATTATATATCATATAAGATATGTAGTCAAATAAACTAATAATTCTATTATAAAAATCCTGGCTTAAAAAAACCTAAAAAAATTGTTAAACAACCAAAAAAGACGGCTGTTTTAGCCGTCTTCTTAATAATTATCAAAAATAGTTATTTTGTATCTGTCTTTTGTTCGTCCGCCTTAGCAATTGATTTTAAGGCTTCTAGCGCCCGGTGCAAAATTACCCGAATATTTCCCCGGCTCTTGCCAGTGACCGCCGCAATTTCTTCTAGTTCCAAATCATTCACAAATTTCAAAACAATCACTTCCCGATACTCCTCTTTCAATTCCAATAACCAACCACTCAATTTTTCCAGCTGCAAATTAGTATCGATTTGAGCTGTTAAGTCCTGATCCTCATCAATAATTTCAATTGGTCGATCCTCATCATCCAGCGAAGAAATCTTATCACGACCTTCGCGATAATGATCAATAATCGCATTACGAGCAATTTTATAAATCAAAGCCCGCAAAGTTTTGCTGTCGCTTAAAGAATTAGTTTGCAAGTGATTCCAAGCCTTTAAAAAAACCATGGAAGTCAAGTCTTGAGCTTCCTCAGCCTTACCCACTTTAAAATAAATAAAACGATAAAGATCGCCAGCGTATTCATCATAAAGCTGAATAAAGGCCTCGGAATCCTTTTTCCGTAAACGACCGAGGATTTTTTTATCTCTAAATTTTTGTAATAAATTAGCCGCCATAAATAAGCGTCAAATGTCTTAAAAGTTAATTTAAAATTAATTTTTCCTGATAACAAAATAAGGGAAATAATTCCCTGCCTCCTACTAAACTATTTAATTGTTAATATTTTATCATAATCAAGGAAAAAGGCAAATTAACCATAAAATAATTTATCCCCATGATTTATCCCCATAAAAAAAGCGCCCGTTAATTTTACGGACGCTAATTAATAAAAAAGAACTAAGACAAATGAGTGCCAAAAGAAAATGGCACTTCATCTTCAAAAAAACCAGGATTGTCATCGCAAAATCCTACGATTTGCCAATTTTTTCTTACCCCTAATGAAGAGAATTTCAAAGCCTTGTCTTGCAGGCGAGCATAAATGGTAGCCCATAATAGATTAAGCAAAGTTTCTTCTTGAATCCGGCTCAAAAAACACAAGTGATGATTAAAACGATCACCTACGGCCGTGTGATATTTGAGATGTTTCTCAGGAATAGAAAGAGCAGCTAAAAAAATTGCTTTTTCTAAATCATTTAAGGTTCCCAGGCAGACTTCGTCGCTAGCCACTTCGTCATCTACTGGGCAGATAATAAATTCCCCCTTAAAAAAGGTTTTTTTGATTAAAACGAAGAGATCGTTTTCGTTAATCTCTTTAAGAAATTCCTCTGAGGTTTTTAACATAATGCCTAGTTTTGGTTAAAAGGGTTTATATTTACAAAGAACTTAATTGAATTAATAAATTATTAAAACAAATTTTGAAGTAAAAGTCAATGAAAAAATTTTAAAAATTAAAGCTTGGCTTGTTGCGGCCAACTAGACTAAAATCGATTAATCTCCGCGCTAATCCCTCACTATTACTTCCGGGGTTAATTAACCCCCAAAAACCTCTTAATAAAATTATCCAGACTACTCTTGACTTTTTATCTTTATTAACCTAAGATAAAAAAAACTTAAGTCTATAATTGTTTGGACTTAAGATAATAAATAAAGAATTTTCAGCCTCTTAAACTAAAAAATATTTCCCCATCTTCCCTGTTTTATCCTTTTTAAGTCTAAACTATATTAGACTTAAATAAATTATTTATTTTTTATTAAACAATTTTTAATCTTAAGTCTAAGCTAAATTAGACTTAAAATAATAAAATGGACGCTTATAATCGCCAATTCCAAGCTAAATCTCCTATTTGGATTTCCGTTTCTGAAGCGGCTCGTTTGGGCGGCGTCCAGGATAAAACCATTCGCCGCGCCCTTAAGGGAGAATCTGATCTTAATTTTAGAATCATTAAAAATCGTTACCAAATCGAATTTGGCTCCCTAATCATTTATCTTCATCGCAATACCAAGCTAAACAATAAACTCCTCTACGGTGGCTTGGGCCAATATGTCAAAGATTGGCAGTTTAGTGAGCGACCAAAAATCAAACTTAAACCCTCGCCAATAATTAATAAAGAGGTAAATTTTAATAATAATCTCACTCAAAATAATTAAAGTAATTTACCCTCCCAGATTATTTACCAAATAAGCATAGGGAAAAACAAAAACCACCCGGATTCCTAGGGTGGCTTTTGTTTACAGAAATAAAAGTCTTGAAACTATAAAACAGCGTCTTTCACTGCCTTGGCTAAACGGAATTTAACCACGGTCTTGGCAGGAATTTTAATGGTTTCACCGGTCGCTGGATTTCTTCCTTCACGAGCTTTTCTTTTGGCTTTTACTAATTTACCGAAACCAGGCACTAAACATTCACCATTTTTCTTAACTTCACTATAAGTCATTTCGGCCATTACTTCCATGAAGTTACTAACATCTTTCTTAGATAAGCCAGTCTTTTCCGCTAAGGCGGTAACGAGCTGGGCTTTAGTCATTTTTGACATAGACTTTGCATGGGGCCTAATGATGAAGATTATTGTAAAAAAATAATTTTCATCAGAAGAACCGTTATTATAAAATTTACAAACAACTAATTGATTTTCACTCGATAAATATTGATGTTTTGTGGTAATCTATTTTTTTCTCCTTATTTTATCAAGTTAAAAATAAAGGTTAATTTTTTTCTCCTTTATTTATAAGGATATTATAACATAGATAAAAAATAATGCCAAGAGTTTAAGTAATTAATTAGCTGTGAATAATTGCTTGACTTTTAAATTTAAAAGTGCTATACATAGTTAGCTCATAAATAAATTGTTCATTTAAATCCCACCTCCCTCATGCACAAAATTTTAATTATTGACGGTGATCTAGGCAATGCCATATTAGGCAAACTGCAAATTAAAAAACAATTTCCAAGCGCTGATATCGCCATTGCCCAAACAGCCAAAGAGGCTTTAAATCTTCTCAGCTTGCGTCCGAAAGTGGACCTCATTTTAACTAGCATGCACTTGCCTGATTTTGATGGCTCCCACCTTATCAAACACTATCGTCAGTGTTTAGACGGCCAAGCAACTGTAATCGCTTACACCAATTATGGACCAGAAATAAATCGTCTATACGATTTAAAATCCTTGGGCTTTGACGGTTGGGTTAACAAGTTTCACCCAGAGAAACTGATAACCATCATCAATAAAATTAAACAACCAATTATTGTTTCTTAAAAAAACAAGATCTTCACCAAGAAGATCTTTTTTATTTAAAAAAAGAGCTAGTAATAATAACTAGCTCTGGCTTAAAAGAATAAAAAGGACAAAAATTATAAATGCTCAAGAGCGAAAGCAGCTAACTCTGAACGCAACGAATCAGTGAAAATAGTAGTGGCAATTAAAGGATTGCCTGGACCAGTAATTCGATCATGTAGCTTGGCAATTGCGTGCGACATTCCGGAAGTTTCTTCACTTAAATAATCAACATCAATTTGACTGATATCACCAGTAAAAATAAATTTAGAGCCGCGACCAGCCCGAGTGATGATGGTTTTAATTTGTAAGGCCGTTAAATTTTGAGCCTCATCAATAATTAAGCAGAGCTCCGGTAAAGTAGTTCCCCGAATATAGTCTAAGGGTAAAACCTCAATGCTGTATTTCTCAAATAAACTAAATTCTTGGGGTTCATTGTTTTCAATTGGGGGACCACCATTTTTTTTCAAACGTTTCTTAGCTTTATTACTAAGATAAGCAGCCTCCTTCTTTTCTGGTAAAACAATCTGATTTTTAGTAATCACTTGATCAATAAAATCCAGATTATACTCAATTGGCTTTAACCAGGGTCCAGTTTTATCAGAAATGCCCCCCGGTAAAAATCCCATCCGATCTTTATCAGATAAAGGGATCATTGGTCGAATAACCACAATTTTACGATAAAGATTGCGCTGAGCAATTGAAGCAGCCATGGCTAACAAAGTTTTGCCAGTACCGGCTCCTCCCTGAAGAAAAACACACTTCACTAAAGGATTAGTCAACTGATGAAGAGCCAAAACTTGGGGCCAGTTATAACCTGAACCATTTAAAGCTTGGGCCTTAATACCAGCGACTGACAATTCAGGGTCAAGAATCAAAAGTTGTCTTCCCTGGCGCATCGCTAGCCACGCCTCTTGTCCCTTGGTTAACAGGATGCCATCATTTTCCTTTAAACGACTAAACCCTAAAGGAATAGGAAAGCGACGATTAATCGCTAAGCCAGGAAAAAGATTACTTTGAAACAAGATTTCCTTAATGGGTTCTAACTTCGGTTTAACCCGATTACGACGATAAGGCTCAACCGCTACTTGACCACCATATTCTTGAAATAACTCCCTGGCTAAAATAATCATCGCCGTGTCATTGGTTATCAATTTAATTTTTTGATAAACAACTTTAGTCTTGTTCGGCAAATCAGTGACTGGCAACTGTTTTTTATTTTTAGGATGAACCGGTTTAGTGGTTTTTTTAGCGTTATTTATATGAAAACGCACCAAAGAGTTAAAAGTCGCCATAATCCGATTGTCTGGCACTTTAGGGTCGAGATCTTTAAGATTAATGTAGCTTTCATTGCGATGAATAAAAAAATGAGAGGCTTCCTCTTCCGTGAAGATAAACTCTTTCTTGTTTAAATGAGCATCTTCAGGGTGGGGTTGAAAATTACCATCAAGGTTTTTAGAATTTTTTGACTCAAGTAAATTAACCGTCTCTTTTTCTTTAATTATTTTTTGCAAATTCTGCAAAACTCTAATCTTATTTAAATTGTTGCGAGCCAACCAACCGACATCACGACTGGTTTTTAAGTGATTAAGTTCATTAATCACCGTCCAAGGAATCACTAAGTGATTGTCTTTAATCAATTCATTAATCGCTTCAGAGTCACCCAATAAAATATTGGTGTCAACCACGATTAAATTAATCGGGGTAGAAGGACCAGCGGAATCTTCCATGGCTTAAGGTTTTAGTGAGTACTAATTTATTTTGGTTGTTAAAGAGCAAAATATTAAAAAATTAACAATTATTTTTTTAGGGATCGAGATTTTTTAAGCCAAGTCTGTCTTTCTTTGGGGGTAAATTTTTCAATCGCATAGCGGAGCATGGTTCGAGGCATAGCCTTAGAATTAGCCTTTAAAAACTTAAGGAGGACCTGTTTATCGCGCTTGCCTACCTCTCTCAGCATCCAACCAGTTGCTTTATGAATTAAATCTTCTTGGTCAGTTAAATAGCGCTTAGCTAGTTTTAAAGTCTCAGTAAATTTCTGTTGTCTAATAAGGGTGAGGGTAGAAACAATCGCTATTCGTCTGTCCCAAAGACGCGGGCTAGCGGCTAATTTAACTAAAATTTTTCTCTCCCCTTTATTATTAAGTAAATGATCACCAAGAATCTGAGGAGCGGAAATATCCACTAAATCCCAATTATTAACTGCCCGACGATTAGTCAAATAAAATTTAGTCAAGATTTTTTTTCTCGCTGAACTACTAACCTGATATTTATCAATTAACATTAAAAGAGCAATTAAGCGCTCTTCATGATATTGACTAGCTAATAAAGGACGAAGATCAAGAATTGGCACAAAAAATTTAGTGGCTAACTGGCGACACTGAGGAACACTTAGCCCTAGAAACTGGTCATTTTGAGCATACTGGCCAGGACCAGTTTGAAAATATTTAGCCAAGGCTCGAGCTTTATTTTTATTAGTCTGTAAACGAATTAGGGCTTGCACTTTATCAGTCATCATAAAATATTTAATTGTTGGGGGAATTAACTTTAGTTTGCCCGCGCCACAACTGATTGTCAAGGGTGGCGAAAAAAATAATTTGATCATTTTCCGGATTAACAAAAATACTTAAAATCCGTTTATAGAGACGACTAACTTCTTGATTAATCACCACCACTTCACTTTCTCCTTGACGAGCGCGGTAGGCAAACAACTGACCATCAGAGTTAAAAATTCGGGGGGCAAAAATCCAATCAAACTCTTGACCTACTTCACCATTAATTACGGCTTTTTCTCGGTTGCCATCTTTAGCAATATAAGCAAAACTCCGACTATCCGGACTAAAAGTTAAAAAAGTAATTTTATCAAAAGCCGGACCTGTCTTGCCATCTAAAATAACCGCCTCTTTAGCCCCCACAGAAGTCACTAAAGCAAAGCGCTCACCGTTAGGGCTAAATAACAAAGAGGGCTGACTAGTTTCTTGGCTAATATCAATATCGGCTATTTTTACTTCCTGCAACCAAGCCGCTTCAGACGGAATTAATTTACTAGCTGGTGAATAACGAGGTGATAATAGGGGGAAAAATAACTGACTATTTTGAACCATTAAAGAAACCAGGGCAAAACATAAAAGACCACCAGCTAAACCAGACACCAATAGTTGCCACCAAAGATTTTTGTTAATCATAAATTTAAAAAATTAATAATGATAAGTTTTATTATGTTGTAAGCAAATTGCTCGATAAATTTGTTCCAGTAAAATTACCCGGGCCAATTCATGAGGAAAAGTTAAGGGCGATAAAGAAATCGCCGGAAATTTATTTTTTAATTCCTGACTAAAACCTAGGGCCCCACCAATTACCAGAATCGTTCCTTGGTTATCAAATTGTTCCAACCAAGAAGCTAAACTTTCTGAACTAAATTTTTGCCCCCCTTCGGTTAATAAAAAAATATTAGGATTAGCTAATTTATGCAAATACTTGAGGAGACGATCAGCTTCTTGTCGACGGGCTTTTAAATGAGTGTTTGCTCGAAAAGATTCAGCTGGTAGTTCAGTAATTTTTATTCGGCAATAAGGCTTCAAGCGCTTAAGATAATCTTTCACCGCTAACTGCCAAGGAGAGTACTTCAATTTATCAATGGCGACAATTTCCAAATTAAGCATAAAAAATAAAGAAAAATTAAGTCTAACTATTTTAATTTTACCACAGTTTAACTAATTTAATAAAGATTAAAAATATTATTAAGCCTTACTTTTGACAAAAAATATATATATTGTTATTCTAAACAGTAATTCATTTTTTATTTTTCACTAAAAAAAGGAGGTCACATGTTCTTTACAAATTTATTTTGTCGTCGTCGGATTTTATCTAGTTTTTTGATTTTATTAACCATAACAATGGTGGGGGCCTTAAATTGGCTGCTGATTAATTTTCAATCCTTATGGATTGCCGGCTTCTGGGGTCTTTTTTGGCTATTAATAATATTTTTAATAGCTTATTATTGCTTAATAATTGTGATGCCCCTAGACAAAGCACCATTTTTCATTTTATTCAGTCACCGACTTGGTCTTAGCTTATTAATTATTGTAGGCTTTAGCTTGGCTTTAATGAGCCTAATTATTCCCTGGAATTGGCCCTTTTTGGGAGCCTTATTAATTGTCGCTTTATTATTAATTATTTTAGCGCAAATTAATCTAATGCTCTTAGAGAAAATGGTGATTGCCCTGGAAGATGGTAATCTTAGACCTAAAAAATATGGTTTAAAGTATTCTCTTCAAGAATTTTTTGATTTAAAAGAATTAACTGTAATTTTAAAAAACTAGAAGCCATGGGAAGACACAAAAAAATGCACCGCTTGTTAATCGATTTTTTTGACTTGATTGACCAATATTTGACCAGACATCAAAACGAAAATGGAGCTTATTTAGTCCTTTATTGGCTAGAAAAGGTGGCTGGTGAATTTAAAGCCAGCGAGGGCGTTTATGCGCAAAACTTCCAAGAATATTGGTTGGATCGTAAAGCAAACCTAAAAAAATTGGCCCTAACCGATGATTTTCAAAAAGTATCCACTTGCTTAGAGAAAAAATTAGAGCAAATCCTTAATCCTGACGGCTGGGGGATGAGTTTAACAGCCAGAGAACTGGGAGAAATTCGTCCCATAATTAAACGAGCAATGATTTCACTCAGCACACCGGCTCTGCCCGAATAATAAATTATAAAGCCAAGTTAATCTTGGCTTTTTTTTATTAATTAATCTCACTTGACAAAAAAAATTAATAAATTTATAGTAAAAATGTAGTTATTTTTAAATATTAACCCTAAAAATCAGAAAGGAGGTTATTTTATGGAACCTTTGAAGCCAATGCAGCCTATCAGTACAATTAGTATTGACAAACCACACCAGCCTTATGGCCAGCATGTTGACCTAATTACTAAGCTAACCGACAGAATCGGTGTTGAAAAAATGAGAATCGGACCTGACGCCAACATCATTTCTCACGAATTCGTTCTTAAAGGGGGAATCAAAATTAACCTTTAATGGTTAGCAACTTTCCAGGGACAATATAATTATATTGTCCCTTTTTTATTAGAAAAAAACCTGTTAGTCAATAACAGGTTTTATAAAAGCTTATTCGGCATCAGCCACCGTCATTCCATAATACAGGGTGGCAGTCGTGACAATCAAACAGGTGGCTAAAAATAGCCAGCAATTTTTAACCAAAAGGCCGGTTAAGGGGTCGCTTGATTTAAAAATTAACATAACTATAGCGCTAAGAAATAGCGCCCAACTTAAGCTGCCAATTATTAAACCCAGCCAAAAGATAATCCAACGAAAAAGCTCACTTCTTGGTTGAAAGTGAATTTTTTTTAAATTAGTCGCCAATAAGGCGAGAGAGAATAAGGCCAACAAACTAAAGCCGGCCCGCCAAAATGCGGCTTGGCTAAAAACAGCCAAAACAATGCTCGTCAATAAGGCGCTAATTAATAATAAATTGAACTTTTTAATGAACTTCATTGTATCCTCCTTTTTTGGTACTAACTAAATATCATATCATAAAAATATAAATAAGTCAATATTAAATAAAAACAAACAAAGCTTAAAAACTGTTTTCTTTTAATAAATTTAATAATTCCTAGAATCATAGGCCCAATGAAGTAAGGCCTGACGTTGACGACGACGACAGTGGATGTCCCTTGGGCGACAATTCTTCTTAATTTGCATAATATGCCGCTTCATTTGCCGCCAGCGCTTAATCTGGCGAGTATCTTCTTGGCCCAGTCGCCGACCCAAATAGTAGCGACAGTACCACTGAAACCAACCACGAGGATCATCCGGATGAATCCAGCCCTTCGCTTGCCAAATAGCTAGCAGTTGAGATGCCTGGACTTGAAAATAATTTAATTTATGATCAGCCTTGACTGGGGATAATTTTGCCCCTTTAAACCAATCAGCCGGAAATTCAGAGCGACAATCAGTTAAATACTTACCACCAAAAACTCCCAGGGCCAACATTTCCTTAGGAGTTAATTCAGGCCGAAAATCAGGCGGAAAATTTTTCCCGGGAGCAGCCGTTAAAATATAGCGATAGTTAGTTTGCATTTTATCATTAACTACCACTACTTGAGGTCGCAATTTTTTGGTCATAAATTAATTAACCACGGATACTAATATAAGTAATGTAAATCACATAAAGAGCGACTAAAATATAGCCCTCCTTTTTAGTGAAATGTAATTTTTTGCCAGTATAGATTAAGATAAATAATAATAAGCTAACAAACACTAAAAATAAAATATCAAAATTCATTGCCGGGTTGTAAGCAATCGGGTGAATTAAAGCACTTAAGCCCAGGACCCACAATAAATTAAAAATATTAGAGCCAATTACATTACCGACGGCCATTTGAATTTGATTTTTCCGGGCAGCCATAACTGAGGCAGCTAGCTCAGGCAAAGACGTTCCTAGAGCAACAATCGTTAAGCCAATAAACGCTTCACTCAAGCCCAAGGAAACGGCAATGGCTGAAGCGCTATCAACAATTAATTTACCGCCAATAAATAAACCAATAATTCCGCCCGAAATTAAAGCCAACGATATTTTAGTTGAATAATTTTTAATTTTTTCCTGACCCGGTTCTTCTTTCTCCTTGGCTAAACTAAAAGTATAGTAGAGAAAAATTCCAAAAAATAAAATTAAAATTAGGCCGCCACTGCGCAGTAAGCCATCAGGACCTTGACCATTGATCAAGCTACTATTAATTAAGAAAAATAAGGCGACCACTGATAAAATAGAAAATGGAATTTGTTTTTTAATAATTGAATCATCGATTTTTAGATTAGTAATGATAGCCGCCACTCCCAAAATAAATAAAATATTGGCAATATTAGAGCCAATAATATTACCCATACCAATATCCGAGCGACCAGCAATCGAAGCAAAAATATTAACAATCAATTCCGGGGCTGAAGTCCCAAAAGCAATCACCGTTAAGCCAATCAGTAAACTCGACAAACCAAGGCGTTTCGCTAACGAAGCAGAGCCATCAATTAAAATATCGGCTCCCTTAATTAAGAGGGCAAAACCAATTACTAATAAAATAACATGAAGGGCCATAAATTTTTATAAAAAATTAATTAAATTTAAGACAGAGGGACTACGGACATTTCTTTATCGCGAGATTTAAGTTGTCCCTGGCGATAATATAGTAACTTAACGATTTCTGAACAAGCCAAATAAACAACCACGACCCCAAAAATCCATAATAAATGTCGCCAGTCAGGAGTAATAAATTTGAATAAACTTTGACCAATCGCCGTGTAAGGAATAACCACGGTAGTTACCGCTGCTAAACCAGCTAGCCACAACAAAACTCGACTGGGACGGCGGCGTTTAAACATAAAGCCCTGAGTCCGAATAGAAAATAAAAAGGCAAGTTCCGTTAAAATACTAGCAATAAACCAATTAGTTTGTAAAATTTCCGGGGATAATTTATAAAATCTGGCAAAGACTACAAAATCAAAAATGGAACTTAAAATTCCTAAAATCATGGTAATAATAATTACTTCCCTAAATTGATAGCGACGCGGAGAAATTAATTCGTCCTTATCAACATTATCAGTGGCAATCGCAATCATCGGAAAATCAGATAACAAATTTAATAAGAGAATTTGTAAGGGCAACATCGGTAAAAAATCAATCAATAAAGAAGCAATCGCTACTGCATAAAAATTACCAAAATTACCAGCCAAAGTTGCCTTAATAAATTTCGCACTATTACTAAAAATCTGTCGTCCCTCCATAATCCCCTGAACAATCACTTGCAAATCATTTTCCAGTAAAATAATATCAGCCGCTTCCCGGGCAATGTCAGCCGCATTATTAACCGCCAAAGAAACATTAGCTAGCTTGAGGGCGGGGGCATCATTAATGCCATCACCTAAATAAGCGACTTTATATTTTGTTTGTAAGCGTTTAATTAATTCATATTTTTTATCCGGAGTAAAGCGGGCAAAAATATTAAAATCTTCCAGGGCCTGGTCTTGAGCCAAGGGCTCTAAGGCCTCAAATTCTCGAGCAGTAATTACTTGATTAAAATTATCAGCTAAACCAATTTGAGCCCCCACCGCTCCAGCTACTTGAGGGGAATCACCGGTAATAATTTTGATCTTGACTTGTAATTCTTTAGCTTGAAAAATCGCCTGACGAGTACTCGCTTTAATCGGATCAACAAAAGAGACTAGGCCAATAAACTGCAAACCATGCTCTTCTTCGCGAAAATGATTAGGAAAATCGGTTAAATCAAGATCGTGTAATTCCTTGCTGGCTAAAGCTAAAACCCGTCTGCCTAATTTTCCCTGACTAATTAACCAATCGTTAACTGCCTGTTTATCAGCTTCGTTAAGATTGCTAACAAGGTCTAAAATTACCTCCGGCGCCCCGCGAACAATAAAATTCAAAACTTCGCCCTGACTAACTAAAACATTGTTCCGCAAATAGCGCGGATCAAAGGGGGATTCAAATAAAACTTTAAAATTACTAATTTGGTCTAATAATAAATCGCCAGCCGCCTGTTTAATTGCTAGATCAAAAGGCTCGGGGCGATCAGCTTGATGAGAGGAAGCCAACAGGGCGGCTAATAATAAAGAGGGTTGACCTTGACTGGGGAGGAGATTTTTTTTACTCAGTATTTCTGGTTGATAAAGTTCAGCTACTTTTAATTTATTCTCGGTTAAAGTACCAGTTTTATCTGAACATAAAACTTCCACCCCTCCCAAATCCTCAATCGCTGATAAACGCTTTACCACCACTTTATGTTTAGCTAAATTGCGAGCGCCTTTAGAAAAACAGAAAGTCATCACTAAAGGTAGGGCTTCCGGAATAACACTAATCGCTAAGGCAATCGAAAAAATTAAAATTTCAACCCAATTAAGACTTCCTCCTTTTAAAAATAAGTTAATAACAAAAACAAAAATCAAAGTTACTAAAATCAACTTTAAAATAAACGAAGAAAAACGACTAATATTATTTTCAAAGCCGCTAACTCGTTTAGTTTTAGTAGTTAAATTAGCAATTTGCCCAAAAACCGTCCGGGCCCCAGTATTAATAATAATTGCTTTAGCTTGGCCGCTAACAACAGTTGTCCCAGAAAAGGCTAAATTAATTGCCCCACTAACTTCTTTAGGGGTTTCCAGTAGTCTTTCTCCTTGTTTTAAAATCGCTATTGACTCCCCCGTTAAAGATGACTCATCAACTAAAAAATTATTAGTTTCCAGTAAGCGAACATCGGCACTAATTTTGTCACCAGTTTCCAGTAAAATAATATCACCAGTCACCAAATCAGCGGTGGCTATCATTTGCGGTTGGCCATCACGCCAAACTCTTGATTTCCAAGAAATTAAATCAGCTAAGAGTTTAACTGTTTTTTCCGAACCAGATTCCTGAAAGTAGCCCAGCAAAGTATTGATTAACAAAAATAACAAAATCATCGCCGCTTCAATCCATTGACCTAAAACAGCCGACAACAAAGCGGCCACTAATAATAAATAGATGAAAGGAGATTTAAATTGACGCCAAAAAATTTGCCAAGCAGTCGCTCGCTTTAAATCTAAGTTATTAGGACCATACTGAGTCAAGCGCTCACTGGCTTGCTGGCTACTTAAACCAGAGGTCAAATCACTAGATAAGTCTTTTATAATATCAATTCCCTCTTTCGCCGTATATGATTGCCAAATCATAAAAAAAATTAATTAATAAAGTAAAGTATTAATTAGGCACTAAATAATAAATTATTTTTTAAGAGAATCGCGAATTTCCGTTAAGAGCTCAATTTGAGGATCAGGTTTAGCCTCTTCTTTAGCTTTTTCCACCACTTCCTCTTTGCGCTTAAAACGACTAATCACTTTAATTGCTAAAAAAATTGCCCAGGCAATAATCAAAAAGTCAACGACAGCTTGAATAAAATTACCATAATTAATAGTGACCGCTTCAGCTAATTGACCAACCGCTTCCGGGTTAGCTTCTCGCAGTACCCATTTTAGTTCACTAAAATTTACTCCTCCCAAAAGATAACCAACGGCTGGCATCACTAGATCATTAACCATAGAAGTGACAATTTTACCAAAAGCACCACCGATAATCACCGCCACCGCCAAATCAACCACATTGCCTTTAACGGCAAACTCTTTAAAATCTTTAATTGTTTGTTGAAGCATATTTTTATTAATAATAAAAAATAATAATATTTTAATTATATCACAAAAATTAACTAATTAATATATTAATAACTGCTGATTAATTAAATATTGATCAAAAAATAAACCATCTTAAATTTTTTAAATTATTAAATTAAAAAGTGGTTATTCAACCACTTTTTAATAATAATTTTTGGGTTATTTATTGCTTAGCGAAAATAGCAAACAGGAACACATTGCATAATGCACATCTCGGCATCTTCCAAGTGGCGACAAGCAGAGGCGCATTCATCAAAAATCCCTTCCATTTGTTCACACCAATCTGAAGTGACATCCTCACATTCCCCAAATTCTTCTAACCAAAAACCCTCAGCTTCAACACAAGCAGTAGCCGCTGCTTCTAAATCAGCCGAGATTGTCCCTGGGGCTAAGTCTTGATCAGCGCCCCCATTATCAGCAGTGATTGGTACTACCGGAGCTGGTTGCTGAGTAGTGCTGATTGGCGTTCCGTTAGACAAGAAATACCAGAAACCCATCACTAAAACGACAGCAATTGCCATTAAAATGATAAAATTGTCTTTTTGCATAATTTTTTCGTTAGTTAATAAAATTAATTATAATTTTTTATTTATCTAAATGGCCAGCAAACTCCAGCTCATAAATATGAAAAATTGTTATCACTAAAGCCAAAACCATTGGACCAATAAAAATTCCCCAAAACCCAAATAAACTAATTCCTCCCAAAATTGCAAACAGAACAAAGGCGGTATTAATTTTTGATTTACCCTTAACAATATAAGCACGAATTAACTCATCGATATTAACTACAATAATCAAATTCCAAATAATTACAAAGATTCCTTGCCAGATATGACCAGAGGCCAGTAAATAAATAATGATTGGTATATAAAACAAGCCCAGCATATAAGGAATAATGGAGAGAAAGGCAGAAATAATAAAAATAAAGAAAAAAGGCCAGCCAATTACTAAAAACCCTAAAGCACTCAAAAGTCCCTGAACTAAAGCCGCTACTCCCAATGACAAGAGATTGTTATAACTAACACTTCGAAAAGTTTCTACTAGAGCTAAATCATATTTATTGGGCAAGGGCGACCAAAAAATTAATTGCTTAACAATTTGCTTACCATTTACTAAAAAGAAGAAGGTGGTAATAATCACAATTAATAAAGAAATCAAAAAGCTAGTAGTATTTTTAACAAATACTGTTGCCCCACTAACCGACCAATCAGTAATTTTTTTCGTGGTATCTAAAATAAACCCCTTAATAGCTTCTTCGTTTTCCTCAATAATATTAAAGTGGCTTAAAATCCCGTCACCGCTTAAATCAATTTGAGAAATAGTGGTGCTTAAAGTACGATAAGCCTGGGGGGCTTCCTTGGCGCCATAGGAAATTAAAGTCACCAAGGGAATGATCACAATTAATAATAGGGCTAAACAAATTAAAAAAGCCGCTAAATATTTTTTTTTCCACAGCTTTATTCGTAATTTATCATATAAATTATAAACTACTGAGGCCAAAATAGCCGCAATGATAATTTCGGCCAAAAATGGTCGAAATAATAAAAAAACTAAAACAATAGCGGCAATAATTAAAAACCACAAAAAGGGGCGATAAAATCGCGGATCAGTTTTTTTATTAATTTGAGGAAGCATAAAAGAGTGTAGTTAACTAATCAAACTTATTTAAAGTATAACACATTCTAAAAAATAGTTAAATTAAAAAAACTAAAAAATTACTATCTAAATAGCCGGTTATTGACTTTTAAAAAATAAACTGACACAATAAATTTTCGATCTAGTTCTTTTAAAAGGAGTGATTTTGGGTTAACTAATTAGCTGACTGACCATTAATCAACTAATTAGTTAACCTAAATTAAATCATTAAATTACTCACTCTTAAAAATTAAAACGATGGAAAAGCAAACAACTGAAACCTCCACCCCTTATCTATTTGTTCAATTCACTAATATTACAGTTACCTGCCTGATTGCCTTGCGGCTCTTAGCCTTCCCCCTGGAAACCACTGGGATAAACTGGTTGGAAAATTTAAAACCAATTTGGCAATTTAGCAGCTTGCTAATTGGCACTTTAATTTTAATGCTAGGCATTAATTGGCTACTAGCCAAAATTGTTCAATTGGTGCGTCATCAGGGAAAAGTAGATTATCCCGAAAGATTTCTTAATTTCTTATTTGTTGTAACCTTGCTAAGCGGCATTATTCTAACTTATTTTTTCCAAGAAAATAAACAATTATTTTGGCTATTACTTAGCCTGGGGTTAATTTCCCTAATTTTCTTGGGAATTTTAGCTAATAAACGTTTTGCAGCTTCAGTTAGCCCTCACGCTGGTTGGCAAGTTGCTTGGTGGCTCGGAACCTTTATTGGCCTTGGTCTTGGTGGAGGTTTCAACCTGTCGGCTGGTCTAATTCTTGGTTTTCAGGCAATAATAATTATTAGCTTAATCTCTATTTTGAGCTTAGCTCTAGGTTTTTATCTAGCTTGGCTTTTCCGCTACTTATTCTCCTTTAGTTTTCGCCGTACCTATCATTATAAAATGAAGGGTCGGCTATATTGTTGGGAGTTAAAACATAAACTAAAATAAATAATTAAGCCACCAGAAATTTGGTGGCTTTTTTCTTGTTAAGTATTATAAGGTAAAATATTTAATTAAAAAATTAAAAAATGGCCTCACTCTTGACTTTTTTGATTAAATATTTTATGATTAAGAGTTTCTCAAAAAATATTTACAGTCAGGTTAGCTGACTTATCAAATAATCCTCAGCCATTGCTAAACTAATTAGAGTATTGACAGGTTTTATTTTGTATGCTACAATTCTAAGTTAAATTAAATATTTGATAAAACTAAATAAAATTACTTTAATTTTTTTAAAAATCAAATCTTTAAGAAATAATTAAACAAAGATAATAATTATTTAATAATTTTAATAATTATTTATCGCAAAAAATATGGAAAAAACAAAACAGCTTACTCGACTATTTAAGGGCTTAGTCGTAGTAACTATTTTAGCCTCTTTTCTTCCCTGGCAGGCGGCCAACGTCAGTCCGGTAAAAGAAGTTAAGGCCGAAATTAATAATTTAATCGTTGATCCTAGTTTTGACCAAGAACTTCATGATAATTGGTTTTTATGGACTGGCCAAGACGCCCAACGAGAATTTAATTTAATGCGTGGTTATTCTACGCCCTTTGGTTATGGCCCTTACTCCATGGCGATTGCCGCTGGTGAAGGTGGTGGCTCAATTTTTGACGCCGGTCTATCTTCAATTAATGATAATCGTTTTAATCTAGTCGGCGAGCAAAATTATATCTTTTCTTTTTTCGCTCGTGCCAATGAACCTTTAACCTTTTCTCTTAAACTAGAGAGAACTGATAACTTTCAAGCTATAGTCCCCGCTCAAGAAGTGGAAGTAACTAGCTCTTGGAAAAAATATCAGATTACTTTTACGCCCACTGAGAGCGCGACTGCTTCCTTATCTTTCTTATTTGGTGATATACCAGATAACGCCACTTTATACTTTGATGGTTTTAGCTTATTTGAAAACACAGTAACTTTAACCACCAGCCGAATTAGTGGTTATATTGGTGATGCTAATAAATCTTTGGTGCTAAATAACGGCAATTTATTTACCTTAGAAGACATTGAAATTGAACTACCTTATTTTGATCACGAAACCGGAGAAGCAACTGTAAAAAAGTTTTACCCCACTAATCGTAGCGGATCTACTTTTTACTTCACTATGCCTGAGCAAACCTATAGTGGCCTCGGCCGAGTCTATGCTGCTGGTACTTACGTTGGTCTTTTTGACTATAACGTGATGTTAAAACTCAATAGCTTTGCTCCTAATCCAGTTAGAGTTGATGAAGATTTAGTAATTTATGGCACTGGTTTTAGCCCGGTTTTAGAAAACAACTTTTTAGTAATCAGCGCCATTGATAATAACGGTCAAGAGGTTGAAAAATGGGTTAGTCCTCACATTGTTGATAGTAAGTTATCTCAAATGGTGGTGAAATTACCCCTAGGAGTCGTCAACGGTCGCTTCAGTGCTCGCAGTTATTATAATGATGCTAGCGGTACCGGAATTGAACTTAAATCTAATACCTTATCTTTCACTGTTAAGCCAGTGGTTTATGGTTTAGACTGGAGCCGCCCCGGCTATGAACAAATTGGTGATAAAATTACTATTTTTGGTAAAGGTTTATCAACTCGTTCCACCGTCTATTTCTATGATGAAACAGGTCAAAAAATTTCCACAGCCCGTGGCAACTTTGTCGGTATTGATGAGGAACAAGGATATGAAAAATTAGAAGTCATCACCCCAAGAGCTTTAAATAAATTACAAGTTACTGTTAAGGTTGGTACTCATGAATCAGATATTACCGATGCTTTCAGCTATACAGCTCGCCCAGTACTACGCTCAATTCAAACTCGAAATTATCGAGCGATGCCAATTACTAATGCTCGAATTTACGCTGCCCAGCCAGGAGAAAAAATTCGTTTACTTGGCCAAGGCTTTAAGAATGCTGAATATTTAGCCATTGAATTCCCCACTTTAGAAGGCACCACCACTGCTTGGGTCAGTGCGGAAAATATTGATCCTCGCGGTACTTGGTTTGAAGTAGTTGTTCCTGAAAATGCCCAAAGTGGTCACATCACTTTAGAATTTAATGGTCAGCAATCTAATTCTCTGCCCTTAGAGATTATCCCGGTAATCATTTCTATGACCCCCTTAGTTCCTACTCCAGGTGCAGAATTATCATTCTGGACTAATGGAGTTGGTCTAAACCCTGATTTAGTAACCGTTTACTTCCAATTAACTACTCGCGAAACTGTAGAAGTAAAACCAATCAGATTAGAAACTTCTGAGTGGGGTAATGTCATTGTCACAGTAGTTACTCCCAACGCTATTTCTCAAGATAGTTCAACAATTGGCATTAAATATGGAGAATGGACAGATAAACAAACTTACAGCCTCCAAACTAATCCCAATATTACTCGCGCCTCACTAGATATGGATACCAAAATTTTAACTATTCAAGGATCTGGTTTTTCCAACACCTTAGCCGACAATCAAATTACTTATAAATTTGCCGATGGTACAGTTGTTCAACCTAAGGTAAGAATGATAAAAATGGAAAACAGCACCGAAGGACAAGAAATTAAAATTCAAATTTTAGATGATTACTATTATGGTTACGTCAGCGTCACGGTTGGCGGCCAAACCAGTAATGAATATAACATTGGTCCAATATCTATTACTCGCATTGATCGTCGTGTCCAGTTTGTTAGCTCAGAAGGACGAACAATGGGTGTCTTATACATCAGCGGCAAAAACTTTGGCAGTGAAGGTGATGTCAAGGTAGGCGATATCTGGGCTGATACCCACTATCGATCTAGCTTCTTCATTATTGCTGTTGTCGAAGCTGAAGATGTCTATAGAAATCCAGTAATTGTTACTAAGCAACAATAAAGATAAATTGAATAAACAAAAACGGGCCGCTTGGTCCGTTTTTTGTTTGCTAAAAAATATAAGCGATGTCACAGAGCGTGACAATAAACTTAGAAAATAAGAGCGCTATTATCGACTGTCTTTTCATTGACAAAAATTAGTTTTTATTTTAAAATAAACAGTTAGTAATTAAGTAAATTTTTTGTTCCTTAAAAAATAATATTATGAAAAAAGCAAAAATGCAGATCAATATTTTGGATAAATTTGAATTAGCGGCTATGTGGCCAGTTAGCGACTTTATGGCTGCTTATCAAAAAACCCCAAAAAAATTAGCCGGCGCTTCAGTTTTTACCTTAACTAACCCAGGAGAAACTAACAAGGCAGCAATTTTAATCTTTAGGCTGTTTGTTGAAGACAGTCATCGTTTACAAAATGAACAAAAATATGTTTTGGGGCTACGCTTTTATTCCTTTGGCGATATAGCCACCATTGACATTATTGCCCTAAACAAAGAGTACCACCGAGAAATTGCTTATAGTCATTTAGTAACAATGGATTGGCCCGTACTCAATGAAGATCCAGGAGGATCTTCGAGAGAATTAGAAGCGAGTATGCATACCCCGTGCTTGATTAGCGGCGGTTATCTTCAGATTGATTCCCAGGGTCAGCTCTCTTTTGCAGGCCAAAGCCAAGATTACGGCGGAACTATGTTGACCTTCGACAGTAATAATATTGCTAATTTTTTAGTGTCAACAATTCCTGGCGTCGAAATCAATGATCATAATTTAGAAGCGGGTAAAAAATTTGTTCAACAAATTCTAGAAATAATGCTACAGCATAATAATCAAAAAAATTTCTATGAAAAATTGTTGGAACATATTTATTCCCCGGAAAACGATGATCAAGAATCACTTAGCGCCCAACAAATTGGTGCTTTAGCAATGATGAAGATCGCCGATCGGGCCCTAATGGAAAATCTTAATTTTCTGCACTTAACAGTCGACGAGTTCAGCTCTGGCCTGAGTCGCTACATCATGTTATTGACAGTCGCCAAAAAAATTCGGCGACAAAAAAAGCAAAAAAAAGACAATTCAAGTTTAAATTAAAAACTTTTAAACCATGGAAATTACTGTAAATGAAGAGAGTCTCTTTTTAGATGACGATTCTCAAGTAAAAATTGAGGGGGGTGGCTATGACCTCGAAATTATTGAGCCTGGCTTTGACCCTACGACAGCCAAGATTATTAAGGGCGGATTTGTTAGTAAGCAAATTTATCTGCCCCCTTGGATTGAAGTTCAAATCAATCGTACCCGAGAACTACCTTGTTCTGGCCTCCATCAAGATGAGGCCGGCAAAAAAAAGTTCAGTGCTTATTTTGACTAAGTATTTCACTTAGCCTCCTCTTCAAACGGTCAAATTTTGGCCGTTTTTTTTATTCAAAAAGGAAGTCAAGAGACTTCCCTTTTTCTTAATTAGTAGGTTGTAGTTTAGCCAGCTAAAAATTTACCTAGACTCGCCCATATTTATCCTCGTAACGAACAATATCATTTTCAGCAAAATTGCCAAAGGAAATTTCTAAAATTTCCAAACCATCTGGGCCAGCAGTTAAACGATGCTTAGCTTTTAAAGGAATGATTAATTCATCGCCTAAATAAATTTCTTGAATTTGATCAGCAATTTCCGCCTGACCAGAGCCAGCAATTACTCGCCAAAACTCTTGACGCTGATTATGACTTTGCTGACTTAAAACTTCATTGGGCAAAACAACAATAATTTTCACAGTAGTAACACTATTTTCACAAAACTGACGAAAGTAACCCCAGGGGCGTTCTTCTTGATAATTAAGAAGTTCGGGCAACTGCTTACTAACTGGCTGTTTTTTAAATAATTTAGACATATAATTAATAGCTTATTTAATAAAAATGCTTATTCATATTGTAGGCTATCTTCATAATAATTTCAACCAAGGATCTTGACGAAAATAACGGACAAAAAGTTTTTAAAAATTTTCAAAACATGCTATTATATTAGTAGCTAAAATTATTCAACTATTGATCTATTTTTAAATATAATTAAACAAAATTTTATTTTGAAGTTATCGCAACAATTTTAATAAATAATTTTTTGTTTTTTTTTGTAGTTATTTATATGGAGTCTCCAAATTTAAAACAAAGCTTAATGAAGATAAAAAAAATGTTGTCTTCATTTACTCACAAATCTTTCAGTGATAATTCTGGGAAAAAGGTCTCTCCGGCTAAAAAAATAAAAACCGCTAAAAAACCATCAACAACTTCCGCTAAAAAACCGCCAGTTGCTAAGAAAATGACCCCCAAAAAATCTCCGCCAGCGGCTAAAAAATTAGCGGTTAACAAAAGCCCCTTGAAATCTCCAAAAACTAGTAAACAAACGACAGCTAAAACAATCACTATAGTAACACCCAGTAAAAAGAAGCCGAGCACCAAAAAGTTGATCGCCAAAAAACTCAAAGCGACTAAAAAGCTTAACCCAATAACTAAGCCTAAATTGGTAAAAAAAGGTAAAAAAACTAGTCTACTTAAGAAAGCCAGTAAACTAGTGACTGCTAAGAGTGGGTCAATTTTAAAAAAAGCTAAACCAAAAACTCTAATTAAAAAAGTCGGGGTAAAAAATATTTTAAACAAAAAGGGACGAAAAACTTCTAAGATTTTGAAAAAAAAGTTAAAATTAGTCCCCGCCCTCACTCCGAAAAAAAAGAAAACACCACGCACATATGTTCTGCAAAAATCTCCTCAAAATCCAATTATCAAACCAAATGGGAAAAACTCTTGGGAATCATGGCAAACTTTTAATCCGGCTGCCTTATATTTAGACAACCAGGTTCATTTTCTTTACCGAGCAATTGGCGATGGTGGCGTCTCCGTTTTAGGTTATGCTGCTAGTCCAGACGGCATTAAAGTTACTAAACGACAAAACAAACCAGCCTATGTTCTTAAGGAAGAATTTTTTGATGAACTAAGAAAGGGTGGTAAAGCGAAGTTTTTTACCTACGCTTCTGGCGGTAGCGCCGCTGGCTGTGAAGATCCTCGCCTAACGGAAATTGATGGTCGGGTTTACATGATTCACACTACTTTTAGCAATTGGCTATATTTACGAATGACCTTGTCTTCAATTAGTAAAACTGATTTTGTAAATCGTCGCTGGCATAAATGGAGTCATCCCGTTTTTATTTCCGCCCCCGGTGAAGTTCATAAAAACTGGGTAATGTTCCCAGAAAAAATTAAAGGTAAATATGCTATTTTAAACAGTATTTCCCCTAAACTATCGGTTAGCTATCTAGATTCCTTAAAATTTGATGGAAAAACTTTTATTAAAAGTTATTATAAGCCTGCTCCAGTGACTAATGGTTGGGAAGAATATCGACGGGGGGCAGGACCAGCTCCTATCAAAACTAAAGCTGGTTGGTTGTTATTTTATCATGCAGTAGAGAAACATGAGACTCATAAATATAAAATTGGAGCAATGATTTTAGACCAAAATAATCCGGAAAAAATTCTCTATTCAGCTAAGGAACCAGTTTTAGAACCAGATATGATTTATGAAAATCAAGGCTTTAAACCAGGTATTGTTTACAGTTGTGGGGCAGCGGTAATTAATGGTCAGTTATTTATTTATTATGGTGGAGCCGATACCGTAATTTGCGTAGCCACGGCTAATTTAAATGAATTTGTTGGCTCTTTAGTGGCTGGTGAAAAACCAAAACTTACTAAAACAACTCTTCTTAAAAATAAAAATTAATTAAAAAATATGCCCGTTGTTAAACGCCTTAAAGAAAATCCTTTAATATCACCCAACCCAAAAAGCAAATTTGCCGATGATTCAGTCTTTAATGGTTGCCCAATTATTGATAACGATAAAAAGACTATTCATTTAGTTTGCCGAGCGGTCTCCTCGGAAAAACCAATTGCTAATCATAATCTCAAGGTATCTTCAATTGCTTATGCTAAAAGCACTGATGGGATAAACTTTACTAATATCCGACAACTAATTAAGCCAGAGGAAAGCTGGGAACGCTTTGGTTGCGAAGACCCACGGATTACCAAAATTAATAATCAGTACTTTATTTTCTATACCACCCTTTCAACCTATCCATTTAGTGCCGAAGGGATTAAAGTCGGTTTAGCAATTACTAAAGACTTTAAGAAAATTGAAAAACATCCAATTACCCCCTTTAATTCTAAGGCGATGACTTTATTTCCAGAAAGAATTAATGGCAAGCTAGCGGCCTTATTATCAGTTCACACTGATTCTCCACCTGCTAAGAATTGCCTAGCTTTTTTTGATAAGGTAGAGGATATGTGGTCAGAACAATATTGGCGAGAATGGTATTATTCCCTACCCGAACACGAAATTGATCTCGAGCTAGGGACTAAACATTTGGTAGAAATTGGCGCTCCCCCAATTAAAACTAAGTATGGTTGGTTATTAATTTATGCTAATGTCCGTGACTATCACTCTCCTAATCCAACTTTATTTGGGATTGAAGCCGCTCTTTTAGACTTAAAGGACCCGAAAAAAATTATTGGCATGACTAATGACCCCCTACTGGTTCCCCAAGAAGACTATGAACTTTATGGAAAAGTGCCTAATGTTATTTTTCCTTCAGGGGCTATTGTAAAAAATAAAGATCTATATATTTACTATGGGGGAGCTGATACTCATCTCTGTGCGGCAAAAGTACCATTTAAAAAATTAATCGATTATATTTATCATAGTGGCAAAAAAGTTTATGATTTTGAGCGTTATTCTAAAAATCCCATTTTAGAGCCAACTACCAGAAACGCCTGGGAGGCGAAAGCGGTTTTTAATCCAGCGGC
>CAYOTM010000009.1:0-32675 GCA_964406935.1 uncultured Gammaproteobacteria bacterium | reverse complement strand
ACCAATTTAATAAAATTGAAATGTTTATTTTTGCCACCGCGGATAACTCTTGGCAATTTTTTGATGAACTAATAGAACACGCTAAAGACCTAGTTATTGGTTTAGATTTACATTTTCAAGTATCTAAATTAGCCGCCGGAGATTGTAGTGCGGCGATGGCTAAAACTTATGACCTGGAAGTCTGGATTCCTAGTATGGGAATTTATAAAGAAGTTAGCAGTATTTCTAACGCCCTTGATTATCAGGCTCGTCGGGGACAAATTCGCTATAAAGATGCAGACGGGAACAGTCAATTTGTTCACACTCTAAACGCCTCTGGATTGGCTACTAGTCGTTTACTGCCAGCCATTTTAGAACAAGGACAACAAGCTGATGGTTCTGTTAAAATTCCTGAAGTTCTCAAAAAATATTTACCAACTGGTTTAGATTTTATTAAATAGGAGGTTAAATTTTTACATGAAGACTAAATTTTTTCTCATCATTTTTATCTCAACTCTCTTATTTCTGGCAATTCCTGGCGGACAGGCTACTAATCAATCAACCACTTTCCCTCGGTTAGCCAATTATTTTTTAAAGTGGGAAATTAGTAAGTCGGAGGCTGAAGAGTTAGCTAAATGGAATTTGTTAATTTTGGATATGGAGACTCAGCATACCAGTCCAGATAAAATTCGCTATATTCGCGAACTCAATCCCCAGATTATTATTTTAGCCTATTTAACTTCTCAGGAAATTATTACTGATCTTAGTGCTCATCCACAGGCCCATTTACGTCAAAAATTACGGTCTAATATTTTAGATACTTGGTGGTTAAAAGATTCTATTGGACGTCCAGTGGTAAATTGGCCAGGTACAGCCATGCTTAATATCAGTGATAGCGTTCCGACAAATAATCGCGGTGAACGCTTTAATGATTATTTAGTACGTTTTGTGATTGAAGAAATCAAACCCAGTGGTTTATGGGATGGGATTTTTTATGATAACACTTGGGGGGATGTTTCTTGGGTGAATGGCGGTAATTTAGATATTAACAACCATGGACGAACTGATAATAGTAGTTTAACTGATCAATTATGGTCAGCTGGAATGGAGAAAATTTTAACTAATACTCGAAAATTAGCCGGTGATGATTTTTTAATTGTTGGCAATGGTCGAATTTTTCAACCCTACTTGCCCTTGCTTCATGGTATGATGTTTGAAAGTTTTCCGTCGCCCTGGGAGAGTGGTGGTACTTGGCAGGGCTCAGTGGGCACCTATCTTGATCTACCGAAAAATACTCGTCAACCATCTTTACCAATTATTAACACCTATCATCACGACCGAACTAATTATCAATTATTCCGTTTTACCTTAACCAGTGCTTTGCTTGGTAATGGCTATTTTAGTTTTGATTGTGATGTTACTGGCCATCATGATACTTGGTGGTTTGATGAATACGAAGTCGCCTTAGGACCGTCAAACTCAATTCCTTATAATTTACTTGATCCTCATAATTTTACTGTTAAACCTGGCCTCTGGCGTCGTGATTTTAAAAATGGTTTGGTAATTGTTAATTCCACCGATAAAGAACAGTTATTTGTTTTTAGTAAGGAAGAATTTGAAAAAATTCGGGGCCAACAAGATGTGTTTATTAATAATGGACAAAAAATTAATTGGTTAAGAATTGCACCACAAGATGGGATTGTTCTCTTAAAGCAAATGTCAGCGATTACCCACTCATCCTTTGTTAACGGTGAATTTGTGCGGATAGTTAATTCTCAAGGAGAAGAGGTTAGAAATGGTTTTTTTAGTTACCTTAGTCAATTTCCGGGATCAAGCGAAGTTTTAGTGTACGATTTAGACCAAGATGGGGAAGTGGAAATTATTAATGCTCATCAAGGATTAGTATCAGTTTATAAAAACGGTAATCTATTAACTAGCTTTCGCCCTTTTCATCCAGCTTTTCGTGGTAAAATTTCTTTAGCGGCTGGGGATTTAAATGGTAATGGCCAAGTAGAAATTGTGACTGGGGCTGGACCTGGTGGCGGCCCTCAAGTTCGAGTATTTAATTTACAGGGGATATTAGTGTCTACTTTTTTTGCTTATCAGGAAAATTTTCGCGGTGGACTTGACTTAGCGGTTGGTGACATTAACGGTAATGGCAAGGCAGAAATTGTGACTGGGGCTGGACCTGGTGGTGGTCCTCACTTGCGAGTGTTTGATTATCAGGGCAGAGAACTTAGTAATTTTTTTGCTTATGATCATGGTTGGCGAGGTGGTGTTAGTATTGCCGTCGGTGATATTAGCGGTAATGGTAAAGCAGAAATTATCACTGGCCCAGGTCCAAAAAATGGAGCGACGATTAAATATTTTGATGAGAAGGGAAGACTCCTAGGCTCTTTTTTAGCGGCTGATAATTATCAAGCGGGTTTAAATGTGGCTGCCTTTGATGCTCTGGGTGATGGCCAGGCAGAAATAATTATCGGTCTTAAAGATTTTTAATTTATTTTTATATGTTAAGATCATTTTTAAAATCTCTACACAGGCGCACTTGGTTTTTTTATCGTCGACGTAATCGTTGGCATTTTATTTTAGATATTTCGCTATCACTCTTAATTGTTATTTTATTAGTAATCGTTTTAACTTTAAATTTTTATCGTCCTGAGCTTTTGCGTCCCCCTTTAGAACCAGTGGTTGAACCTAATGGTCCGGTTGAAGAAATTACTGACCCCCTGGAAATAAGTTTTTCTTTAAATAAAAATACTCTTAATTCCAGTGGCGGAGTTTTACTTGATCTGGAATATTTCAATAACAGCGATCGCGATATTAATAATTTAATAATTTCTTTTGAAACTTTAAGCCGCGGTTTTACAGTTAATCGTTTAGAAAATATTTTATTGCCCGGTGAAGTAAAAATTGTTGGTCGTACTCTAGTGATTGATGAGTTAGAAGCTTTAGGTGGCGGTCAGGCTAGTATTCGGGTTTATGTAAATTTAAGCGATGATCCTTTGGCGCGCGAGACTGCTTGGCAAGCAGTCATTAATCACTTGTTTGAAGATCAGGAGTTTAAACAAGAAATTCGTTTAAATAATCTTAAATTCTTATCCAACACTAAAATTGAAGCGACGGCTTATTATCATAGCTCACGAGGTGATCAATTAGGAGTGGGTCCAATACCACCAATTGTTGATATCCCGACTGTCTATTGGATTTTTTTCTCAGTAGAAAATATGGGCAATAATTTAGAAAATGTTGTAATTAGTGGTAAACTGCCCGTTTATGCTGAACTAGGCTCAAATCAGAGCCTATTGGCTGGTGATTACTCCTATGATCCGGCTAACCGACGCTTAATTTGGCAGCTTCCATTTGTTGATAAGGCCAACGGCAACTATCGAGCTGGTTTTGAAATTAAAATTAATCCTGAGTCAGAACATCTCGGTCAAGTTCTTAATTTAATTACCGACTTAACTTATCGGTTTACTGACACTCTCGCTAACGAAGAAATTAGAGGCGCTCTTAGGTCTTTAAATACTGATTTAGTTGATGATTTTTTAAATCAAGGGCAGGGAACAGTAGTTGAATAATTTTTTATGAGTATTATTGATATTATTAAAAATTGGCGGCGACCTAAATATGAAACTCTTAATCGTTTAGAAATTTTAGCTGATAAATTATTAGCTAATTTAAATTTTTTACAATCATTACAACCGCTTAGTCAATTAATTCCGGTTTTAAAAGCAAATGCTTATGGCCACGGTTTAAAGGAGGTCGCTAGTATTTTAAATAATAGTCAGGTTAAATTGGTGGCTGTTGATTCTTTTCCTGAAGCCCAAATTGTTAATCGTTATTTTAAAGGGCGTGCTTTAATTATTGGGGAGATGTCCTTAGAGTCTTATCAGTATTTACCTTGGTCAAAGGTTGAGGTAGTTGTTTATAATTCCAGTACTTTGCATTATTTAAGTCGCTTTGGAAAGAAGGCAAAAATTCATTTATTTTTTAATTCAGGGATGAATCGAGAGGGAATTAAAGACTTAGCTAGTTTTATTAAGCGCCATCAGACTGAATTACAAAAAGTAGATTTTCGTGGTTTTTGCTCCCATCTAGCTGCTTCTGAAGAAGAAGATTCTCAACTTAACCAGGAGCAGTTACAAAATTTTTTAGATGCCTATCAATTAATTAGACAAGCCGGCTTTAATCCTCCGATTGTTCATTTAGGCAATAGCGCGGCTGTCTTTACCTTGCAACAACCAGTTCTTACCGCTTTTCGTCCCGGCTTAGCTTTTTATGGTTATAGCCCCTTTGTTGATGATAATTCCACTGAAGCTAGTAAGTTGGCTATTAATTTACAACCCGCTCTGAGAATTATTAGTAAAATAATTTCTTTACAAACACTTCGATCAGGCGAAACTGTTTCTTATAATGTCACTTTTCAAGCTAAGCATAACACTAAAATAGCCGTCATCCCTTTTGGCTATTATGAAGGGCTTGATCGTAATTTATCTAATTTAAACCTTAATTTATTAGTTAATAGTACTCAGGAGTCATTTTGGGTCCCTCTGGTTGGTCGAGTTTGCATGAATTTATCTTGTCTTAATTTAGGGAAGCATCAAGCAATGGTTGGGGATGAGGTGCTAGTGTTATCAGATAAACCTCAAGACCCCAATTCTTTAATCAAATTATCAGCTTTAGCTAATCGCATCCCTTATGAGCTTTTAGTTAATTTTAAGGCTAATATTAGAAGAATTATTGTTAAAAATTAAGTTAATTTATTTTTTCTGCTAAGGAAGCAGGGAAGAGTAATGATTTTATGGTGCGTCGCGATTATCAAAGTAAAAACTTAAAAAACCCCTTCTTTAAGCCCGCTCGTAATAAAAAACTGTGGCGACGGTTTATTTTGGTTTTAATTACTGTTTTATTATTAGGGGCAGCAGTTTTTTTATTATTTTTCTCCCCTTTATTTGTGATTAAAAAAATTGAAATTAGAGGGGCCCAGCGGACTAATTTAATCGATTTGGAAAATTGGTTATGGCAAGCCATTAATCAACCAAGAATTTTTAATTTACCACCAGCTAATTTATTTTTATTTTCTAGTGATACTATTTTATCGTCAGTTATTACCGAATTTGATCTCAGCACTCTGAGTATTCAGAAATCTTATCCAAAAACTTTAATTATTAATTTAGAGGAAAGGCAAGCAGCTTTTATTTTAGATTTTAATAATCAAGTTCAGCTTCGTGATGCAAATGCTTGTCCTATTAATAATGCGTCAGTGACTGAAGATTCTTATTTAAAGTATCCTGTTATAAAATCAGATAAACTATCAGCTGATCAGCTTTTAACTTGTTTATCATTAGCTAATGGTTATTTAGATGACGTTTTAACAGTTTTTAATTTAAGTCAGAAATATCAAGAGTTTTCTGCCCACTATTTTTTACTTAATGGCGATGAACAAACAATTAATATGATTATTCATTCGGGGCCAACTGTTTATTTGAATCGTCGTGACGATCTAGATAAGCAGTTGCTGAAACTGCTAGCTGTTTGTCGAGAGAGAACTAATGATGAATTAGCTGGAATTGAATATATCGATGTTCGCTATGGTGATAAAGCTTATATTAAATAATTAATCAATATTTATATGGAAGGACTTTTTAAATTTTTACTTTTTTTAGCAATCTTTCTTTTCTGTTTAATCGTGGTTGGAGTGTTTATTATAATTTTAAAAATTATTTTAATGTTTCAACCAGAAATTAATCTTTTAGGCCTAATGATTTATTAATTGTTGGAGGGAAGCCTGTAATCGTCAAAAATAGCCAGAATTAAGGTTAATTACCGGTTATTAGTTGACAACCTATAATTACTAGATTATAATAGAGTATAAGGGATATTATACTCAGTTTATATCTAAGGCTAAAGAAGGGATAAATAGGCCCAATTAGCTAAAGTTGATGAGCATGATTCATTTCCCTATTAATCATTTTTTATTTAATTATGACTGAACAACTTCCCTTGGTTGATGATTTTCTCCTAAACTTAAAGGTTAATAATTATTCACCCAAAACAATTTATAATTATGAACGAGATCTTCAAGTGTTTGAAGATTTTTTGGTAGCCAACCAACTTAGCTTCAACAAATTAACTAAAAAAGATTTATTAAACTATAAAGCTTTATTAAGCTCGATTGATCGTAAAACTGCTAAACAACAAAGCGGTATCAAGCGCCTTAACGCTTATTCCTTAAATCGAATGTTATCAGTCTTGAGAAGCTATTTTAAATATTTAATTGAAATGGACTACGATTCTCCGCTCTCTCCGGAAATGATTAAAATGATTAAAACCATCAAGAAAAAGCCCCAAGTAGCAGAAATTGAGGAAATTGTCAAACTAATTGAATTTCCATCTAAGATTGAAAAAGACCAACGGATTGCTCAGCGGAACCGAGCAATGCTGGAAGTTCTCTTCTCTACGGGCTTACGTATTTCTGAGTTAATTAATTTAAAAATTAATCAGATTGATAAGAATGGGCGAATTTTTGTCTTGGGTAAAGGGAAAAAGGAGCGTTTTGTTTATTTAACCCCTCGAGCACAAAAGTTCTTGAGTGATTACTTAGAGAGTCGTCATGACGATTCCCTGTTTGCCTTTATTCCCTACCGCGGGGCTAATTCTAAGCAGCAAAAAGATAAAAAAATCTCCCCTAATTATTTGCAGTTTAAAATTAAACGTTACCGGGAGTTATTAGATATTAATATTCCAATTTCGGCTCATTCTTTGCGCCATGGCTTTGCTACTTATTTAGCTGAAGCTGGAGCGAACCCTGCTGCTATTCAAATTCTGTTAGGGCATGAGTCCTTAGACACTACCACCCGCTACGTTCATGCTTCTGATCTTTATGCTCAAAAAATGCAGCAAAAGTTTCATCCTTTAAAGGATTAGTTTAGAGAAATTTAGAGACAGATAGCCAGATACTATTTTAAGAGTATTTTTTTAATATTAGCTAAAATAATCTAATTAGCTGAATTCCCTTTTTGTTTTTTATCTTGACAAAATTATTTAAGTGTGATATAGTTAATGGTTAACTTTAGATCTTTAAAATTTAAAACCTAAAATCCAAAAACTTTTAATCATGAAAAAGGAAGAAAAAAAACAAATGTTACGGATTTCGCTACGTGTTTTGGGGATTGTAGTAATTTTTTATCTCTTACGTTTTTTATTAATGGAGGAATTTCCTCTGTTACCTTAGAAGGTATCTCGAATTACAATTGTCAAAATTTGTTTCCAATGTGGAATAAATTTTTTTCTTGGTTAAAAATTTTTCCAATTGTATTTTCTCAAGCTTGGTTTATTCCAATAACTTTTCTCCTAGCCCTTTTTATGGTTAGACTTCGTCAAATTAAACAACTAAAAGTTAGCTTTGCTTATTTGTTCCTTGGATTTTCGTTAAGCTTATTTATTGGATTATTTTTAGTGTATCAAGATCCCACAACTCCTGAATATCCATTCCCGCGTAATCCTGCAGATTATAATCTGTATTCTGGTGATGATTTTTTTGTCGTACTTGGAGTTATAATTTTATTTCTTTCTGGCCTTGCATTAGTAGCTATTTCCGTCTTTTTGGCTCTTTGGGCTATTTTTGAAAAAACTGAGGAAGAGGTGTTTAATAATTATTTCCTTTTACGAATTAGCTCAGTTTTTATTGTGGGCTGTGGTTTAGGCCTGGCTTTTTCCATGTTATTTTTTACGAATGACAACTGCACTGAATGGGAAATGTTTCCTCTAGCTTTTTTGATAGGGATGCTATCAGCCGCTGCTATCCTAATTATTCTTTTCACATTAATTCCAATTGTTTTTTCTCTGGTTTTTATGTTAATAGAATTCATAAAATTTATTTTTGAGCTTTAAGGTTTTAAAAAAATAAGAGAGTCGTAAAAACGATTCCCTTTTTATTTTTTAGTAAATTTATTTATTTAAATATTTTTAAACCCTACTTTTAAACTATCAAAAAAGACTAAATTAAATTTAGTCTTTTTATTTTTTACTAATAATTTATGGTAAATAATCTAAAGGATTAACTGGTAAACCATTTTTTCTTACCTCAAAGTGTAAATGAGGGCCGGTAGAAAAGGCACCCGAGCCAACTCCTCCCGGGGCACCGCCGGTTTTACCAATTACTTGTCCGCGGACAACGTATTGATCTGCTTCAACGTTAACAGCTGAAACGTGGCCATAAACTGTTGATAGGCCATCATTATGAATGATCATGATATAAGCATAGGCGCTAGTGCCAGCAAATTTGACGCGAGCAACATAACCATCGGCAGCTGCTCGTAAAGTATTTCCTTGAGCGGATCTAATGTCAATTCCTGAATGTTCGCCAATTAAATGACGGTAAGGATAACCGGGATCGCGGAAAGTGGCAGTTACCACGTTTTTGGTCATTGGCCAGCCGATTGTGCTATCGCTATCTTCTAAGCGATTGTTTTGGAGACTAGCTAGTTTTTGCCTGACAGTTACTTCTAGATTAGCAATTTCAGCGGAGGCTTGCTGCTGTTCCCGTTTAGCTTGAGCAACTAAAGATTGATATTCTTTTTCTGAGGACTGAGTTTCTTCTAAAATAAAAACTTTACTTTGCTTTTCATATTCCAAGCCATTAATTTGTCCGTTTAAACGATCAATTAATTGTCCTAGCTCCCTGCTCTTTTCTTCTAAGATTTCTTGACTTCTGTCGAGCTTGTCTTTATTAATTTTTAACTCATTTACTTTTTCGGAAATTTCTCGATTAGCACTGTCTAGATATTTTAATTGATTTAAAAAATCAGTTAAAGAATCATTTAGAAGAAGAATTTCTAAAGTTGATAATTGGCTTTGTCGATAGGTTAAGCGCATTAAGCGAGAGATGTGATCTTTCTGTTGTTCAATTTTACGATCCAAAGACATCTTATCCGCTTTTAGTTTTTGAATTTCTAAATTAGTGGTAGCAATTTCAATTTCGGTTGATTCAATTTCTAATTCAGCTTGAGTAATCCGGCCCTCTAAAATAGTTAATTGATTATTTAAACTTGCGGCTTCTTGTTGTTTGCCCTTCATTAAGGTTTCTAGTGTTTGACGTTTTTTGTTAATTTCATCTAAATATTCTTTTTGTCGCTGAATCTCTTCATTTAATAGTTGAATTTCAGCGTTGATAGCCGTTTCACCTTGACCACTGGCGACTGGCCAGCGATTAAAACCAATAATAAGTAAACCGAGAAAAACTAGGCAAAATATAAAAATTGATTTGTTTTTTTGTTTTGTTTTCATTATTATATTATAACACAAAAAATGATTTTTGACCAATTACAAAAATTTATTAAATATTAGTGATAGCTTGCTTGATACGGGCAAGGCTTTTTTCTTTACCCAGGGCCCAGGCTAATTCAAAGGGGCTGGGGCTAAACTTAGCACCTGATAAAGCTACTCGTAGCGGCCATAAATAATCACCATTTTTTTTATTATTCGCTTGTAGATAGCTAATAACTTCTTCTTCCAAGACAGTGATTTGCCAATCACTAATATTATTTAAAACGCTGAGTAATTCTTGAAGATTAGCTTTGACTTGATTAGCCGTTAAATCCTTCCATAATAGGAGGGCGGCGTCATAGTTAATTTCAGAGAACAAAAAAGCAAAGTCAGTGCTTAAATCATTTAAAGTGCGCAATCTTTCTTGGGCAATAGTAATCGCCCGCTCTAATTGTTTATTATCTACTTTTTTTTGGTCAGTAATTAAATTAGCTTCTTGTAAAAGTGGTTTGGCCAAAGTTAAAATTTCAGCTGGACTTTTTTGTCGTAAATAAAAATTATTAAAATATAATAATTTTTCTGGATCAAAAATAGCTGGGCTAATGCCTAAACCGGCAAGTGAAAATTCTTTTTCTAATTCTGAAAGAGAGAAAATTTCTTGATCATTTTTTGGATGCCAACCTAAGAGAGCGCAGAAATTAACCAGGGCTTCAGGCAAATAGCCTTGGTGTCGATAGTTTTCCACAAAAACATCACCTTGTCGTTTACTGAGTTTCCCTCCCTGTTGATTTAAAATTAAAGGGAGATGAATAAATTTAGGAATTGACCAGCCAAAAGCTTGATAAAGTAAAATATTTTTAGGTAGCGAGGGAATCCACTCCTCCCCGCGAGTAACATGAGTAATTTCCATTAAATGATCGTCAACAATATTGGCTAGTTGATAAGTAGGAATGCCATCTGATTTCATTAAAACTTGGTCCTCTAAATCTTTAGCCGGAAATTTAATTTCTCCTCGGAGTTCATCAACCACCGTGATTATTCCTTCTGTCGGCATGGCCTGACGAACTACAAATTTTTGACCGGCAGTTAACTTTTTTTCTACTTCTTTGGGGGTCAGCTCGCGACACAAACGATCATAGCGAGGAGCTTGTTTATTGCTAGTTTGTTCTTGGCGCATTTGTTCTAGGCGCTCGCTAGAACAAAAACAACGGTAGGTCGTCCCTTGATCTAATAATTGTTGGCAATATTTTTGATAAATTTCTAAACGCTCAGTTTGAATATAGGGACCATAATCACCGCCCAAATGAGGCCCTTCAGAAAATTTAATGCCCGCCCAATCCATTACCTCTAACAGATTTTCTAGTGAACCAGGGACTAAGCGGCTCTGATCAGTATCTTCAATTCTTAAAATAAAATCACCTTGTAAATTTTTAGCTAGTAAGTAGCCAAACAAAGCAGTTCGCAGACTGCCTAAGTGGACAAAGCCAGTTGGTGAAGGGGCAAACCGTAGGCGGACTTTAGTGGTCATATTTTAATTGTTTTAATTTATTTAAATAAATAAGGCCAGAGCCTTGACGTACAGGATGGAGGCTAGAAACAAACTCAGATTCTTTAACCCAACGCCAGGTTTGATGGTCCCAAAAGTTTATTTTAATATCTTTATCCTCACCCGTAAAGCGAGCAATTACCAAGCTTTGTTTTTGGCCTTTATAACTATATTTTATGATATTATTTTTAAATAAATAAAGGTGTTGATTTTTATAGACTGCCTCAACGGTAAATTTTTCTGTGCCCACCTCTTCTCTTAACTCCCGACGACCAGCCGCTTCAGGACTTTGGCCATCTAAACCGCCCTGAGGAATTTGCCAATGATTTTTTTCATCTTGTCTTTCCACAATTAAAATTTCTCGCTGATTAGCTTGATTGAAACGATATAGTAAACAGGCTACATTTTTTCTAAATAAGTGAGGTTCAATAAAACGCCATTTAAGAGTTTTAATAGTAAAAACAATGACTGCTTGATAAATTCTCAGTAAACGTTGAGGCTGACGAGCTAGGCGCCATAACCATTCCAATCCTAAATTTCTCATCATTAAGGGTGCCCGCCGTTGCTTGCCAGTAATAAAATCAAAGGCCCCGCCGACTCCAATGGCAATTTTTAAAGTTGCAAGCGATTTAGTGCCGTGATAAATAAATTTTTCTTGCCAAGGAGAGCCAAATAGGCAAAATAAAATATCAGGAGAAAAGTCGTTTACTAACTTTTGATTTTCGGGGGTAAGTTTTTGATCAGCTAACTGAGAAATTACTAAAAAATTTAAGTTTGGCCATTGTCTACTAACTGCTTGCCTGATTTCTTCATTACTTGATAAACCATCTTGACGATTAATAATCACTACTTTTTTATTTTGATCAGCGCTTAAATTTAAAATATCAAGACTAAGATCAGCTCCAGTAATTCGGGGAATTTTCTGACCGCTTAAATAGCCAGCTAGTTGCAGACCAAAACCATCAGCTAAACTTAAATCAGCTTGATTAAGAATAAAAAACAACTCTTCATCGTGGCGAGTTTTTAAAATAATTTCCGGATTAGGAGTGACAATTATTTTTTTTACTGCTTGGTTGAGACTGGTTGTTAGTAGTCGCCTGACTTCTTCTGGTTGATATTCGGATAGATTTACCCCAAGAATTTGGGCCATATTTTTCCTTCTTTAGTAAATATGTGTTATAATTAAACTGACTTAATTTTATTATAAAAAAACTCTTTCGTCAAAGTTAAAAATTTTATTAGTCAATAAACAGGTGTCAATAATTAGCTAAAATTTTTTCTTTTTATGTCAAAATATAAAACGATTTCTGATAAAATTGAAATTATTACTATCAGCAACCCTCGGGCTAAAAATGATTTAAAATGGATTAATATTACCAATGCTGATAAAAAAGAAATTGAGTATTTGCGTCGTCAATTTGGTTTTCAAATGTCTCATTTACGCTCCTCAATGGGTAAAATGGCTTCTCAGCGGCCAATGGTTTTTCAAGAGGAGGCTTACATGTTTTTAATTCTCCACTTCCCTGCCTTGATTAATAATCGAATTATGGCTGGTGAAATTGAGTTTTTTATTGGTCATGGCTTTTTAATTACTATTCATAATGATAATATTCCAGCAATTAAAGATTTTGTTTCTCTATGTAAAAAAGATCAACACTCACTACTTACCTATAAAAATGTTTCTTCAGCTATTTTATTAGCCGAACTATTAGACCGTTTAGTAAAAAGTTGCTATCACTTAATTGATGAAGCGAGTTTAAATATTCAAGAGGTAGAGCATTTAATTTTTGAATATCAGCAAAAAATGGCTGTTCAGAAAATTTTAAATCTTCGCCGTGACATTATTAATATTCGAAAAATCATGCAAAATCATAAAAATATTTTGCAAAAATTATCTGACATGAAAAGTTCGGTTGTGCCGGTCACAATTTTAAAACGTCAGTATGGAGACCTGGTTGAACACTCTAAAAGAATTTGGGAAATGTTAGATAATCAAAAAGAGATGATTGAGGTTCTCAATGACACCAACGAATCACTACTGAATAATCGGATGACGATTATTATGAAGACTTTAACTATTTTTTCAGTGATTGTTTTCCCACTTAATTTATTAGCCGCTGTTTTTGGAATGAATGCAGCGGTTATGCCCTTAGTTAATAGCCCCTATGGCTTCTGGATTATCGTTTTATTTATGATTTTAGGTTCCCTGGGAATGCTGGCTTATTTTAAATCCAGGAAATGGCTCAACTAGTAAAAAATAAGTTACCAATCAAAACTATCAATAAGTAGCTGATGCTACTTATTTTTTTTATTTAATATTAAGTAAAAAATAAAGATTAATATCTTAATCAATTATTAGCTTTTTACCCTTGACAAAAAGTTTAATAATTGATAAGGTTTTATGTTATATTTAAGTTTATGAGAATAGTCTTTATTGGACAAAAAGGTATTCCGGCAAAATCAGGTGGTGTAGAAAAACACGCTGAATCTTTAGCTCTGGCTTTAACTGCCTTGGGGCAAGAAGTAATTGTCTATAATCGGCGTAATTATTTGCCTGATAATCTTGCTGGATATAGGGGAATAAAATTAATTTCTCTGCCTTTTATTAATAATAAAAACTTAGCCAGCATTACTCATAATTTTTTAGCGACTTTAGACGCAGTCAGACGTCGGCCAGCAATTGCTCATTATCATGGAATTGGTCCGTCTCTATGTATTTGGCTATTGAAATTATTGCGGCCTAAAACAAAGGTTGTAGCTACTTTGCATAGCTTTGATTATAATAATGATAAGTGGTCGCCATTTGCCAAAAAAATGTTAAAGTTAGGAGAGAAATTAATGTTTAAAACAGCGGACGCAGTGATTGTCTTAACTAATAATATTGCTGATTATGCTCGTGGTAAATATCAGAAAAAACTAATTGCCGTAATTCCTAATGGCGTTAATATTCATGATTATCCCGGTGACGATTTATTAAAAACTTGGAACTTAACCGCTAAAAATTATTTATTAAGTGTTTCTCGTTTAATTAAATTAAAAGGGATTCAGCATTTAATTACCGCGTATCGTAACATTAAAACTGATAAAAAATTAGTAATTGTTGGTGATGGTGAATATGAAGATGAGCTTAGACAGTTGGCCGCTGGCGATGAGCGAATTATTTTCGCTGGCAATCAAACTGGTAAATATTTAAAGCAGTTATTTGCTAATGCTTATTTATTTACCCAAACATCACGGATGGAGGGCTTGTCAATTTCTTTAATGGAAGCAATGAGTTATGGACTCCCCTGTTTCGTTAGTGATATCACGGCTAATTTAGAAATTGGTCAAGATAAGGTATTTACTTTTAAATCAGAAAACGTTACTGATTTACAAACTAAATTGCAAGCCGTTTTAGCACATGAAGAAATTGAATTAAAAAAATTAGGTGAAGCGGGTAAAAAACGAGTTAAAGAAAAATATGACCATCAAGCAGTTGCCCAAGCCACCCTTAATTTATATCAAAAATTATTAAATCAATAAGGCGGACGATTAAGTCCGTATTAAAATATTGAATTTTTTGTTCTTTAACAATAAATACTCCCTATAATTCAATTAATTATTCACTAAACTTGAAATTTTGTGTAAAATCTGAGTAACTTTTCTGTAATTAAATTAATTATTCACTAAATTTGAGATCTAGCGTGAGATCTGTAAAAACAGGGGTAAGCGTTAGAAAGAAGCATGAAACACAAATTTTTGTTAGCAGTTTTAATGACTGTTGTTTTGATTTTTCCTTTTCAGTCTTGTGAAAAGGTACCCATTCCTGATTTCGATCAGGAGCTTGAACATCTGTCTGGTGAAGGCATCATTAACATTAAAGTTAGTTATGCTGAAGATATTGATCCCAAGGCAGCGGCTATGTATGACACTCTCATGACCGAGGGCAACAAAGTGCTAAGCTTTGCTTACACCTCAACTATCCCAATGACTTCTCAAATGTGGACCTTTCATGACGGCACGACGTCAAACTCTAAAATTGGTAGTTATTTATACTGGGGTTTTGACATTAAGCCGATTACTTTGATCACCTTTGATGGTAGTGGTAATTCCTATGAAACAGTTGCCTATGTTGATCTTTTTCCTCGAGGAAATGGTGATCCAGTTATTTGGGTTGGTAGCACTTCAATGGGGGCTAATGTTTACAAGGTAGATTTCGCTATTTATAAAAATGGCATTGATAATCGACCAGGTAATTATTTGGTTAAAGGTTCAGTCACTTCGACTCCTTGGGCCGGTAGCCTAACTGTGGCTCCAGTTGATACCAATTATAGATTGGCTAATAATCAACTAATGGCACCAGCGACTGGTGATGTTGGTCATTGGATTAAAGTTTCAGTAAATGTTATTACTGGTTTTCATCAAATGGCGGTTTATAAAAACATCAGTAATACTGAACTCTGGGGAAATTTTAAAGGATCAGAGTATGTAGCTGAGAATGTTGGCTTGATTAATTTTTATGTTGGTGCTAATGGCACTGTGTCCAGTCAACAAACAGCGGAAAACATTCCCGGGGAAGGAGGTGATACGGGCTCAAACCCAGTAGTGAGGTTGGCCTTAAGCGGTAACAATGTGATTGTTTATTTAAATAATCAAGAAAATTTTACCAGCATCAACTCTTTTAAGCGCCACCTCCAGGGCGATGAAACCTGGTCTAGCCCAATTGCCCTGCAAGCAGTAACCGATGCTCCTTACTGGGGAATGTTTCAAGCGCCCCTAACTTCTTTTCCTCAGAAAATTCGCTTTGGATCAAACATGAGCATGCCAACTAGTTATAACCCTAATATGGCGAATTCCCTCTTTTGGAATTCATTTTATAGTTATTTGGATATTAATCCTGTGATTGTAAAATCCCAGGTTTATGAAGGGTTCAATACTGAGCCTACCAAAATAAATCTCGTTGTTAATAAGCGAGAATAGTTCTTTTTTAATCGCTCCGTAATAATTACGGAGATCCTCCGTAAATAAATACGGAGACCCTCCGTAGAAAAAAAACTGCGGAGGTTTTTTTATTTTAGAGATTAAAGTAGTTATTTTTGGGAGTTGTCTATTTTAAAATAGGATATGAAAATTATTAATAATTTAAATATTTTCTAGGGGTCCGTTTTTACTTTAATTTATTTAGCAAATAAAAAAGCCCCAATGGTTTTTTTGGGGCTTTGTTAAAAGTTATTTTAAGGAAAGAAATTTTTACAAATTTGGTAAAAGCTTGATGATCCAGAAATCACCAACTCTTTCCATTTCTCTGGCTTGCCAGCCAGTAAAGCTGGTTTTAATTGCCAGTGAAGTAAGCGACTGGCTGGAGCCTTGTAAGACTCGTTCGATCACATCGTGACGAACGAAGAAGGTCCCATCGGTTAGAAGACCATAATCTCCGGAGATCTCCGTGATGGGTTCGACAATCCAATTGCTCCCGTCTTGGGTAGGGTTGGCCTGAACAGCGGTAAACCGTACTCCCCGTTCTAAAGCGAATTGAGGAAAATGAAGACCACCATCATTGTTGGCCATAACGCAAAAAATTATCTCCCCATTTATGTCTCTCAAGTGAGTAAGATTCGCCTTGGATGGTGAACCCGCTGGACTAGCCGCTGGTTGCGCACTAGGAGTTAGTCTTTGAGTAGTTGGTGCTGGGACAGCTCTGGGAGTAGTGGTTCGTGGAGTAGTTGTTCTCCGAGTTGTGGTTGTCGCTCTTGGCGTCGAGGTTGTTGTTGTTGAAGTTTTGGCTTCACATTCAGCTAGCCTTTCTTCAAGATACTGTAATTCAAGCTCTAATTGAGCAATTCTCACATCTTTAGCACATTCGATTTGTGCCTCTGTTAAAATTTGTTCCCGAGTTTGTACTTGCTTTGTTCGGTATTTTTTAATAACCAAAAAAGCAGCCAAAGCCAAAACAATTAATGTTAAAATCACCAAGATGGTGACTACAGTTCTCTGTCTCATGTTTCATTATTTTTTGGTGATACATTTAGTTTTTAAGGTTAAAGGGTTGAAAATTAAGACCAAAGATAAATTGACGGGAATTTAAGTGGTCTTCGAATTGACCAACTTGCTTCTTAAATAAGAAGAAGATGGCCAAGTAATCATCTTGACCTCTTTTTTTGAGAGAAAATTCTGGGCCAATTATGAACCAACGAGTTTTATCACCTTGATAAAACTGGTATCCTAATACCGATTTAAATTGGTAGCGTTGGTCAAATGATCCTAATTCCAGCCAACTTTGTTTGTAATCAACAAATAAGCTCGCCTTGTTCCATAAAATAGATTCTGGAATTTTTTCATCATTCCAATAATCTTCTTTGTCTGATTTGATGACTGTTTGGCCACCAAAACGGATTTGAGTTCGAGGAAAAAGATTTTCATAAAAACCAAATTCCTTAAGGAGATTAAAATTAATTTCCCAGGATAAAAAGAGATCATCCTGAATCATTCGATATTCTCCTGAATAGTTTTTACTTTTTCCACGATCTTGATTATCGCGGATCATGACATTCCCCCCAAGATAAGCTGCTTGGGAAGTTGAGAAGAATTCCCAGTACTTACCAGCGACTAAACCAAACCCTACTTGTTGACTGTTTCCTTGATACCAACTCCACCAGTCATTTGACTTAAAGTGAGAATAGGTCGTTAAGAAACAAACGCCAAAACTAAAATAGCTTGGAGTTTTTATTGGTAAGTACTCAAAGTAGAGTCCATACCAATAACCACGGTTGTTGGTATTTTTTTGGGATAAATAAGCTCCGGTAAAAATGGAGGCATTAATATTGTTTTGGTATTGGGCTGTTCCCAGGGAAGAAAACCCTACCATCAAAAAAAGAAAAATGAGTTTTTTCATGTCTATATATTTTGATTGTTAATGAACAAACAATTAATTACCCCAAAAAACCTTTTTAGGGTATCATGATATATTACATTTTTTTTTGATTTATGTCAAGAATAATCTTTAGAATATAAGAAAAAAGGCTCGAAGTTAATTTCGAGCCTTTTGGTCTGGGAAAAACTATTGTTTGTATTTTCCCAGGGTTTTTGGGTTCCGGTTCCAGATGAAAGCTTCTTCCCCATTGCTTAACCTAACTTCTATCATAGGTTGAGGAATGTAGCCCATTTCTTTGGGCTTGATGTGAATTTGTTGCGGATTAAACTCCGCCAACACATGTTTTTTGATAACATATGTTGTGTCAGAGAGTAATGCAGCATCGTCTGCTATAGTGTGTTTGCCTGGTACCATATCCCAGTTGTAGCCAGATTGGCCATTGGAAATGATAGCATCTCGCATCACATTCATTTTAAGATGGGGAAGATGCATACCATCCGAAAGGTTCAACATAACACACCATTCAAAATCTGTGCTGCCTTGACTTCGAGCTGTTTCGGTTGATAACTCAACTCCAGCTGCCGGAGCGACATACGATGATGACTTTTTGCCACCAGCGATGAGAATTCCTAGCAATACTGCCAGGACAATCAGTAAAACTAAGACAATAGTGGGTATCCACCAATGTCTTTTTAATTCAAAAATAAATTTTTGTTCTTCCATTTTTTCGGGCCTCCTTGCCCGCGCAGTTTTTAAGGATTAATAAAAGGGTTAATAAAAGAATTGTTTAGTAACGTGCAAGACGTTTTTTTAAAGAACAAATTAAAATTATTTAAATTAATTTTTAATAATATTTTTGATATTTCCAGTTAAATCAGTGGACCAAGATTCCGTCTCCTTTTCCCTGCTTGTTTGTTCACTCTGATTTTCTAATTGTTGAGCCACTTGTTTACCTAATTGTCGGTAGTATTCATCTAACTGTTTTCTTTTAATCTCTAAATCAATATTGGGGTTATCATTAGTTTCTACTTGTAAATAAACTGGCGGTGGACTTTGAGGAGCTTGTTTAACTAGGTTCTCCCTAATTAATTTCGGGGTCTTCTTTTTAGTTTTTTTAGTCCACAGTTTTAAATCATATTTTTCTTCTGGAAATAAATAAATATAAAATAGAGATAATAATAAGGCTGAGGCTAGGGCTAATGAAAATAAATAGGGAATGTTGGGCTTAGCCGGATAATTAGAAACTAAGGGTTGATCAATAATATTAATTTTTATATTTTTCTCACCATAATAATTATAACCCTGATTAATTAAGACATCATTAACAGCTAAAGATAATTGTTGGGCCTGATAAGCATTAGGATGATAAACATTAATTTGAACTATACCAGTATCCCCTAAGTTTTTAGCACTAATGGTATTTTGCCAAGTTTTTAATTGTTGATGACCATCACCTAAAAAATAATCACGATCTATTTGATAACGATTATTAGCCAGGACTAAACTATAAAAAGACCCGGAGTAAACCACTTCGGAAATTAATTTACTAAAATATTCATTAATTCTAGACAAGGTATAAGCATCGCCAGCCTCTGTTTCAGTAATCACCAAAACTTTAGAGGTTGAACTGTATTTAACTGGGCCAACAATCGCTATTCCCGTTGCCACAATTAAAGCCACTAAAATTAAACTAATAATAGTTTGCTTTTTGCGAGCAAATAATTGCCAAAATTCATTAAATTCCATAAATTTATCTTTGTCAGTCTTTTTTAGTTTTCGTATTACCTTACTACATTAAATTTTTTTTGTCAAGAGGCTGTTTACTATTTTAGTAAAATTTAACTAATATTAAATAAATATATAAAATAAGGTTTAATATTTAAAAGATTATTTGTCAATCTGGAAAGATGATTGGGCGGCCACTTAGGACTTTTAAAAATTAAAAACCCTGTCTGAGACAAGGTTTTTTTATAATTAATAATAATTAAATAACTAAGAAGCGAGTAATTCTTGATATAAACTGATAACAGCTTGTAAATTATTGGCGGGATTAAAATTAGCTACACTATTTTTAGCTTCTTCTTTAATAGCGATTAAATCTAAAGAGTCCAGCGATTTAATCTTAGCTACTAAATCTTGAACATCACCAGCTTTAAATAATAAGCCATTTTTTTGGTCATTAATAATTTCTGGGATCCCTCCTGTCTTAGCAGCAATTACTATCTTTCCTAAACTGAGAGCTTCCAGCAAATTAAGGGGCATATTTTCCCACCAAATTGAAGGAATAACCACTGCCCTAGCTTGGTTAATAATTAACTCTAGTTCCCTTCCTTGTTTAAACCCTAACCAATCAACTGACACTTTTAATTTGGCCGCCTGGGATTTTAAATCTGCTTCCAATGGGCCTTCCCCTAAAATTTTTAATTGGCTATTAGTTTGACTGGCGGCTTGGAGTAAAGTAGTAATTCCCTTTTCTTGACTCAGGCGCCCAAAATATAAGAGATAATTTTCTTCTGGCAAATTATCTAATTTTTTTAAACTAGGATCAAAGGGATTAGTAATGACTTTAATTTTTTCTGCTGGCCAACCAAAATCAATAAACTTATCTTTTAAAAATTGACTGGGGGAAATTAAATAATCTAAATTTTTTTGATAAAGATTAAAAATAGAATGATGAAGATACATTTCTGTACTGGCTAAGGCACTTTTCAAATAAGAATTTTTAAAACATTTTTTAGTTAAACAATGATAATATTTTTTTGGTCGGCAAGCTTGGCAAACCTGTCCTTTGGTAAATAACTGATAATTAGGACAGATTAATTTATAATCATGAAGATGAATAACACTTTTAATCCCCTGCTCTTTAGCCACTGATAAAATTGAAGGTGATAATTGATGATAAATATTATGATAATGAACAATATCTGGTTTAAAGTCTTTAATTAATTTTTTAAATTGTCGACGAGCGGCTTGACTATAAATAATTCGGCCCGGCATTTTTAATTTATCTTTTAAGTCAGCTTCATTAAAACTTAAGCGAGAAACAAAATACTTGGACCACTGACTAGCTTGATTGAGTGGGTGATGCATCGAAAATACAGCCACCTCATGCCCCTTATCTCTAAGAGCTTGGCTTAAGTTCAAAAAATATTTATCAGCCCCACCCCGGGGATAGTGAAATTTATTAACTTGGAGGATTTTCATATTTTTTTTGCCCCAAAATATCTAAATAAATATTAGCATAAGCAACAATCGTCATTTGTAAATCAAATTTTTCTCTGATTATTTGGGCGGCTCGCTCAACTTTAGCAGTAATTTCTGGGCTGTGCCAGTGGTCAATTAAATAATCAATTTGTTTGGCTAGTAACCTGGGGTCAGCCGGCGGACAAAGCCAAGCGCTCTTATCATCGACAACTTCTTTGAGACCGTCAATATAACTAGCAATAATTGGTTTTTTCATGGCGGCTGCTTCTAAAGCGGCGATTCCTAAACCCTCCCAGAGCGAGGGTAAAATAAAAATATCAATTTGTTGTAAAAAAGATTTTGCCTCCACTTGGCCAATTAATTTAATTTTCCCGTCTAAATTTAACTGTTTAATTAAAGTCTGAAGTTCGGTTCGATTTTCACCTTGGCCAGCAATTTTAATTTGGTAGTTAGAATTTTTAGTTAAACTAGCGGCTTGGATTAAGATATGATAACCCTTTTGGGTGTTTAATCGACCCAAACTGCCAATAACTAAAGAGGGCTTATTTGGTCGGGGATAGTTATTGTTTTGAAAAAAATTAAGATCAATTCCGTTATAAACAACGCTTAATTTTTCTGGCGATAAATGATAACGGGTAATTGCATCCTCTTTCACGGCTTGAGAGACGGCTAAAATTTTATCAACCCAAGGGGAACTTAGACGTTTAAAATAGCCAGCGATTTTTCTTTCTTGATGATTAAGGTTATGCTCAGTTGAAACAATTACCGGACAGCCGAGTAATTTAGCCGCCAAACGACCATAAATGTCTCCACCTAAATGAGTATGAACTACTTGAGGAGAAATTTGTTTGATAGTTTTAACGATATGATAGAAGTTAACAAGATCAATTAAACCACGTTTTTTCAAAGAGTAAATTGGAATATTAAGATTGCTTAATTCTTGTTTCCAGGTTAGCCCTAAACCATTTTCTTTAAATAATAATAAAGCGGGTTCGAAGATATTTCTATCCAAACCTTTAATAATATCTAAGCAAATTTTTTCCGCTCCCCCACCACTTAAATTAGGAAGAATGTGGAGGACGGTTATTTTTTTGGGCATAACGTTCTTCTAAAAATTTAACGGCTAAGACAAATAAAACAATCGGTAGCCAAACCTTACCTTTATAATAAGAAGTATTAAAAAATTGAAAAAAGATACCGCCAGCCACCGCTAAACATAAAGGCAGTATCCAAGGAATTTGGGGATAATATTTTTTTAGAGATTGCCAACTGATTTTTAATAAATAAACTAAAATAAACAACCAGGCCAGTAAGCCAAATAAACCATTTTCAGCACTCACTTTTTGTAGTAAACCGTGGGCATCAATTGCTGGGCCAAAGTGAGCATAAAAACGAATATCATTATCTACTAAGTTTAAAAAAGCGCCGCTACCATGACCGAATAAGGGTTTTTGGTCTAAAGCTTGTAGAGTAATTTCATTTAATAAAACTCGACTTTGAGTAGAGCTGACATTGTGTTGTTGCAATTGATTCATTTTCCAAAATAAAGGCGAAAGAACAATTAAGACTAGGGTCGATAATAAAATCAAAGATAAACGCTCCTTCTTATTATTCCAAGTTTTATAGAGTAAATAAATTGTTAGTTGTAAAAATAAAGTAATCCAACCGGAGCGTGAAAAAGTTAAAATAATTCCTATGGCCATCATTAGAAAAGTAAAATCGGCCAATCTTTTGCCACGGGTATTTTTAATAAATTCTTTAATAATTAAAGTTAAGAAAGCACCAATATTTAAAAATTCAGCAATTAAATTGTGATTATCACCAAAAGGATAGATCCCCCAAAAACTAATAGTAGTAATGCGGAAAAAGTTTTGTTGCCAATCTTGTCCCCATAAAGATAAATAACCAGTTGCCAAAACTACTAAAGTGCTGGTAAATAAAATAATAATGGCTGTTTTGAGAATTTTAGGATCTTTAATAATATTGGCTGGTGCCCAAATATAAGCAAAGTATAAAAACAAGGGCCAGCGTAAAAAATAATATAAACTAGAGGACTGATTATCAGCCAATAAAACTGAAACTAAACTGATCAGAAAAAATAGGAAGAAAGGGAAAAATAGGGGCCAAGTTAATTTACGTTCATTCTTTGGTCTCGATAGATTGGTAAAAAAGTAATTAATTAAAAAAGACGCTAAACTTAAAAGAGCAATTAAGTCAGCAATTGGAACCACTAAGTTGGCTAGCTTAATATCAATTCCAATCAAGGGCAAGCTAGCGATGGTTAAGTATAAACCAATTTTGGGCCAAAAACTAAAAATAGTTAAAACTATTATACCCAAAATAATAAAAATTTCTAACATATAATTTAATAATAGCTGATAAATTAAAATAAAAAAAGGCCGGAACAAGTCTCGGCCTTAACAGTTTAATAGTACACGATTTTTCCGTCTCGTTCTTCCGGGGTAACAATAATTTGTCCCCTTTCAAACTCGCGGTAATAAACTTTATTATCCTCAGAGGCATAATACTCACCGAGAGGCTTTCCTAAATTATGGGTTAATTCCGGAAAATAACCGGCATCATCTTGCCCAACCGCTAGATAAACATTGTCTAGCAACAAGGCGGAGGTAATCCCGAACATTAAATCGCGACGATTCACTAAAAAAATAGTATAGTTGCCGGTGTGTTTGGCGTTATCCATTGACTGTTTCCAGCCATCAGCCCATTTGTCACCCAACCAATTATTGGGAAAATTTTCGAACATTTTACCATCGACCAATGGTCTTCTTCTAAAATTAAACAAAAAGCTTAAATCTCCCTTGTTAGTAATAATGATAAAATCTTTATTTTTTCGCCGAATAATTTTTAGGAAATCAGTCACTCCTTTGTTCCAGGAATCATCAACCGCTTGGTCGCTATTTGCTTGTCCATCATAATTGATATCCATCGTATTTGGAGCTACCCAAGAAATATTGGGCGTACCGTTGTCCATGAAATAACCGTCCCAAATGGTATCAGACAGAATTTCAGCATTAAGTTTCTTGGCCATCCAAGTGGAATAAGTTTCTCCATCAATTTTTGGGCAATGATCGGACATATTAAGCATGACCATGCCTGTCCAAAAAACAGAATAATTTACTTGTCCATCCTTGATGGTGGTCAAGAGCCACTGGGATCGATTATTAGTAATTTCATTAATGATCTGGTTTTGCCAAGGACGACTATTATAAATTGTTGTCCAAATCTCCATTGGATTGGAGTAACAAAGTAATTTGATGTCAGGGTTTAATCTTTTAATCTCTACTAATGAATGGTAGTTATTAAACATATTCTCTACATCAACGATCAGGATGTCAGTTTTTGCTAAATAAGCAACTTGATGGGGCCAAATAAATGGACTAGTCCAATAGCGAGCTATAGGCAATCTATCGGGTGAAGAGATTCTCAACGAGGTGGTTGGTGCTGTTAGTTTGGATGTCTTGCACTCAGACCAGATGAAAGTAATTGCGGCTAATATAGCCAGAAAAACAAAAATTAAGAAGGAGGTTTTCCGTCGTTTCATTGCGTTTAAGTTTTAAATGAACAAATTTATTTAATTTTCAGAAATTTTCAATTTATACCTTTTGCCAAATAAGAACAGCATGACTCATAATTTGACGCCAATTATTGCGAGTTAGTAAATAGTCATAAAAACGACTAAGGTGACGAATAATTGGCCAGCGATAAAGATAGCCATAGGTGAAAGCAAAACGTTTATCTTCAATTAATTTAAAACCGTTAGCGGCCATAATTACTTGCAAGTTCTTTAAATTTTTGTAAGCGTATTTTACTGGATAAGCTTCATCGTGATCGGCTTTGCGAAATAATTGATGAAACCAGGTAGGAGTGATCTTGGCTAAAATAAATTCGGGAGCTTGTGGGTTAGATAGGCTAACCACTAAATAACCACCGGGCTTTAAAATTTTAAATAATTCTCGGGACGCTTTCTCTGGTTGGCTAATATGTTCAAAGACAAAATTAGCAAAGGCTAAGTCATATTTTTCTCGCGGTAGTGGACTTAAATCTTCTAAAGGACAAATAAAACTATCGCCAACAAAATTAGCCACTACTTGGCAATCTTCAACATCACTGCGATCACAAATAAAGTTAGCTGTTTCAACCTGTACTAATTTTTCCACGACGACACTTTTAGCCGCTCCAAGATTAATTAATTTCCATTGTTTATTATTTGTAGACAGCAACTTTTTAATTACAGCAATTAAATATTTTTCCGCTTCAGTTTGCATATTTATTTCAAGAATATTCTGATTAACTTATCATTTTCCAGGTCTGATGTCAAGAGTGCTTGTTGCTGGTTGTTGCTTAAGAAGAAGTTATTAATTTCTGTAGGGATAATTTGGTCAGAAGTATTAAAAGCGAAATTGAAGGCCTTAATTCGACTCCCTGGTTGTCTTTGTAAAGACAACTGATATTCCTGATCATTTTTTATATTTGTTTGTAGATCAGCTGGTAATTGATAGGTTAGGGTGATAGTTTTACTGGTGCCAGGCTCAACTGACAAGAAAAAGCCAAAAATAGTTTTTTCCAACGCTTGATCGTCAAGAACTGTAAGGTCGGCTTGACTTTGAATTAAGCCCTGGAGACTAATTAAACGACTACCCAGGGGGGTAAGAACACGAGTATAACTCCGGTAGCGGGTAGTTCGCCAATCAAATCCACCCTGATGATTATAATTTAAGGTAAGTTTTGCTAAGAGATTTTCTCCCTGGTCATCAACTTGATAACTCCAAGTCTTTTCGACGACTGCATCAGTTTTAAAAGCCGCTAAGTTGGCATCAACCACCATTAAATAATCACTAATCGGTTTTTTAATCGCTCCATCTGCTTGTAAATTAATAGCCAAAGCTTGTGCTTGGGGACTCGTAAAATACATTAAAACATCTTTACGTTTAATTGCTTGATCTAAAATAGCAATTAAATCTGGCAATTTAGTAGCTGGTAAAGATTTTAATTTATCTTTAATAATCGTTGCTAGATCATTAATAATATTTTTTCGATCCCAAGAGGAAATATTTTCTTCAATATAGGCGACTCCTGTTTGATATTGCAATAGTTTTTGGAGGTTATCAGCAGTATAAAGCTCACCATCTAGATTTATTGGTCCAGTCAAAGAAATTAAATTAGCAACCAAATCAGGAGTAACGGCAATAATGCCTGTTAAGTCAGGAAACTCTTGATTAGCGTAACGACTTTCCTGATAAAATAAATCTTCAATAAAGATAGCTGACTGGGGCCAGTCAGGTGACCAGTTAGCGTCTCGTAAATACCACTTCTTTACACTCATATATTTACTAATTGGATCTGGGGGAACGGTTTCTAGATAAGGGATTGAGGGCATATCAAGGTGGTAGGTATCATCAGTTTTCATTTCTAATTGATTGCCTAAATTAGCAATTCTAATTGTTGCATAAGAACCTAAGAAACCGCCAGTTGGTCGAAGTTCGTCATTGTTTTGAAATAAGACTAAGAAACGACTTTCCTCAGGCCAACCACCCAAAACAGGCAGTAATCTTAAAATTGGCAAGGCTCGATCAGCGATTAAATGGGCTTCCGCTACTTTTTCCTTAACAGTTGTTAACTGATCCTTAATTGGCCATAAAATACCATTTTGGCCAATATTTTCCAAGTTATATAAAGCTAAATCTAAATTAGCTTTTATGCCAATTAGCTCTGGTTCAAGTTCAAATAACCAGGTAATAATTTTAGCGCTTTGGGCTTGATTTAAAACTAGATCATCACCACTTTCTTTTTGGAGATTTAAATCCTCAGCTTCCTTAAATAAACCAACTCCACGATCGAGAGTGACGCTTAAAATTTGGCCAACTGCCACCGTTCTTTCTAGGTCCAATAATTGATTTTGGGCCCACTTTAATTTTAATAAAGGATTCCGGTAGCGAATATTTTCTAAATTATTTAAAGATTGCTGAAAATTAATATCAGCTGCTTTAGCTGAGATTTGAGCAAGAGTTAATTCTTTATCGCCTAAATAACTAATCGCTTGTTCTAAGTTTTGTTTACCAGAATAAGCTGATTGAGCAAAGGCCTGCCAATTTTTAAAGGTAGTCAGTAAAATAATTACTAAAGCAACGATGGCAACAAGCACGGTGATTAATAAAAATTTAAAAGCTAGCCAGAGATAGTGAAAAAAATTAGCCATAAATTTATAATAATTAATACCAAGAGCTGGTATTGTTTAATTTATTATCAGAAGAATTAACTATTTTTTGGCCGTTTTCCCCAGTTTTTTTATTTGCTTGGTTGCTTAATTTTTTTGGGGTTTCATTATGGGGGTCGCTTAAAACCATATCTTTTAATTTTTTTTCAATAATTAAATCATCACTTAGCTTGTCGACAATAATTAAATTTTTTCTTTTTAAAATTTCAATAATAAAGCGGTCCATGATTTGGCGACGATAAATAAACTCGGTTTCCTTCATAATCGTATAATTTAATTCCCGACCGAGATTTTTTTCCAAATCATTAATTAAAGCCAGTAGTTTAGTTCGAGAAATATTACCAACTAGCAAAAGATCAACCTTAGCTTCATGATCGCTAACAAAAACTCCGGATAAGAGAAGGAATTTGGGTGTACAAATTTTTTGTAAATCACTAACAAAGTCTTGGCAGTCAAGAAGTTGAGCGGTGATAAATAATTTTTTTAATTCCTCAAATAATAAAAAGTCAGCTTGCACCTGGAAATACTTTTTATCTTTTTTGGCCTTTGGGTCAGCGTCTTTTTCTGCTTCCACTGACTTTATTAAACCAAGATTAGATAAATTATTTAATTCCCGACGAACAGCATTAACCTGGAGATCAAGATCTCGGGCAAGTTGTCTGGTATAATATTGTTTATCAGGATTAAGAAGAAAAATTTTTAAAATTTTTACTCGGGCTTGAGAGCCAAATAATTTACTTAACATAAATTGATTTAAAATCGCCTTAATGGCTAAATTTTGTCCCCCTGTCTTTATTTATTGTTGTCTTTATAGTATAATATAAATTGTCTAAGGTCAAACAATTTTTACCTTAAATTTTGTTTATTTTTTTGTTATGTATCATAAAATTGCCTCATTAATGCTTAATATTGGTAAAACCCCGACTGGTCATCGTGAGGTTTTTGTTGCCCAACCAGACGCTGTTACTGAAAATCTAGCCGGAAAGGTTTTTATTTTAGCGGAAATTGATGGTAAAAAGAATGAAGGTAAGCAAATCATGGAATTTTTAATTAAAGGGATTTCTGAGCATTATTATCAAGATGAAAAGATTTTTCTGCGAGATAAAATTGAAGGTTTAGAATTAGAAAATATCTTTGAAGCCTCTTTGACTAAACTCAACCGCTCTCTTAATGATTTTTTATTAACCGAAAAAATTAAAATCAGCCCTTTACAACTTAACATTACTATTGGCTTAGTGTTTGAAAATAAGTTAATGTTTTCTAATTTTGGAAAAAATAAATCGTTTTTAATTTTCCGAAAACAAGATAAGTATGAAATTATTAACGTTGAGGCTAGTGCTTCAGAGGTTGTTGTTAATCAAACCGAAGAAGAATCACCTAAAGATAAGCAATTTAAAGTCTTCTCCTCGGTCGTTAATGGTGAAATTCCGGTGGGTTCTTATTTTTTCTTTGCTAATGAAACCTTGCCAGAATACCTATCTAATCGCGAACTCGTTTTAATAATTACTAAATTACCACCAATCGTAGCCGCTGAGCAAATGAGGCAATCACTAGCTAAGGTAAACACTTTTGTTCCCTTTCTGGGAGTAATTATTAAAAATACCACTGTTTTACCAGGGCAAGAAAAAGAAGAGTTTGGCGATAATTTATCAGCTCAGAGTTCAATTTCTAATTTAAATTATACTGAAAAAAAGACTGAAGCAATGCTAGCCCCCGCTGGTTTAATTAATTGGCAAAAATTCGGTAAACGGTTTAACGCTTTTTGGCTAATAGTGATTAATTCTCTTAAACAAGTTTTTACTTGGCAACGACCAATTGATAAGAAGGTAAAGGCAGCTATTCAAGAAAAAAATAAACAAGGGTCTTTAAGCCAAGAGAGAGAAACCAGGCCAGTGTTAGATGTTAAGGATAAAATTTTAGTTGCTCGACCAAGAGGACTAATCACTCGCCTAGGAAGTTTAATCGTCTCTCCCTGGGGAAGAATTTTTCGAGTTTCTTTTTGGTCAGGCTGGGGCAAAAAAATAAACCTTTGGCGTCAAAATTTACAACCAAAACATCAAGGATTAATTATTATAGTAATTTTATTAGCAATTGTTTTAATAATCAGTTTAAGTCTAACGGCTAATAAAAATCGTCAACAAGCTCAAAATGAAGAATTTATTAAGGAAATCGCCAATTTAGAATCACGCTTTGATTTAATTAGTAGTTATTTTCTTTACGGTAATGAGGATGGAGCTAAAATTATTATTGGTGAATTAACTACTCTGCTTGATGGGATTGAAATTAAAACTGACGAGCAACAAGAAATAGTAGCTGACTGGCGAAGTAAGCTTCAGGCTGAACGACAAAAAATTCAGCGCTTAACTATTATTGAAGAAGCTGACTTAATCTTTGATGCCCGTGATTCCAATCCTTCAGCGGAACCAAGAAATTTATTACTAGCCGCTAATAATCTATATATTACTGATCCAGCTGGTAAAATAATTTATACTTATAATCTCGAAACACAAGCTACTTCATCAATTCTAATCAGTGGTCTGACAGGAGAAATAGACTTAAATCAACCAGTGTTTTATAATAATCGTTTAACTTATTTAAATAATGATAATTTAATTACCATTAATTCTGAAACTGGCCAATCTCAGAGTCAAACAATTAGCTCTTTAGTTGATCGCCGAACTACTAAATTTGATATCTTTACTAATAATTTATTGTATACTCTCCATCCTGATGAAAATTTAATTTTACGCCATTCACCCGCTCCTAGTTATAGTCAATCGAGTTCTTGGCTAAATACTGAATTAGATTTATCAAGAGCGGTTGATATGGTGGTTACTGGAGAAATTTGGCTTCTTAATAGCGATGCTTCTTTATGGCGACTATATTTAAATGAGCAAACTGATTTCCAGCTAGCCAGCATTGATCCCCCTTTAAATTCAGCTAATAAATTACTAGTTAGTAGTGATGAGCTTTATGTTTTTAGCTTTAATGATCGTCGCCTCGCTGTTTATAACCGACCTGATGGTAAATTCTTAGCTCAGTATCAATTACCTGATTTAGGGACAAACATTTTAGATATCGCCTTTGACTTTGATCAACAAAAAATCTATTTACTAACAACTACTCGTTTATACTTAATTAACTTAAATTAATAATCAGAGATAAATAGCCATCAAAAAACACCCTCGATTGAGGGTGTTTTTTAAATAGTAAAATTACTTGAGGGTGACTTTAGCACCAGCTTCTTCTAACTTCTTTTTAACGGCTTCAGCTTCATCTTTTTTAAGAGCTTCTTTGACAACCTTAGGAGCGGTGTCAACTAAGTCTTTAGCTTCTTTTAAGCCCATTTCAGTAATTTCTCTAACGACTTTAATAACACTAATTTTATTAGCGCCCGCTTCGGTGATTTCTACATCGAAGCTGTCTTTTTCCGGAGCGGCTTCAGCAGCCCCAGCAGCGGCCCCAGGAGCCATCATCATGGCGGGAGCAGCAGCGGAAACACCAAATTTCTTTTCTAGGATTTTGACTAATTCAGCTAAATCCAAGACACTCATTTTTTCAATTTCACTAACTAAAGATTGAAATTTTTTAGGAACTTCAACAGTTTCTTCAGTAGTGACTTCTTTTTTTTCTTCAGTCATAAATTTAAAATTAAAATTATTATTTTATAAATTATTATTTATTTTTTTCAATTGCTTGAAGAACGCCAACTAGATTGCGTAAGTTGCCGGCCAAAGCGTTTACCAGACCGGAAATTGGAGAATTAATTGAACCTACTAATTTAGCATAAAGTTCTTCTCTGCTCGGTAATTTAGCTAGGGCTTCAACTTCTTCTTGATTAATAATTTTTCCATCTAAAATTCCACCCAAGAAATAAACTTTTTCTTCCTTCCCTTTTCTCCAGTTATCTAATTCTTTAGAAGGAGCGACGGCATCGTCATAGGCAAAAATTGCCGCAATTTTTCCAGGAAAATTTTTAGCATCTAAATCTTTAATTCCCTTTTTTTGACAAGCTAAGTTGATTAAAGTCTTTTTAGCGACTAAATATTCTCCGCTTTTTTCTTTAAGACGTAAACGAATTTCTTCGTTATCCTTAACTCCTAAAGCATCAAAACCGGCAAAAATAATCGAGTTTGAAGCGGTGATTTTTTCCTCTAAATCGCGCAACATAACTTGTTTTTGAATTTTAGTTTTCGGCATAAATATAGCGCTTAGTTATAAAAAAATCTGTGATTGACCACAGACTAAAAAATAGTGTTAAAACTAAATTTTACCTCGGCAAGACTTATTAAAATTGCTTGCTGTCTGCGGTTTTTAAGATTGTTACTACTAATAATAACATGAAATAAAAAAAAGTCAAGACTATTTTAAGAGTTACTGATTATTAGTAAATTTTTTGGATTGCCTGCGCGCTCGGCCATAATTAGCAAAACGATGAGCCTCATCTCTAAGTAATAATAAGGTATTTTTTAAAGATTTAATCTGGTTTTTCTTATTGTTAGTAGTGTCTGATAAAAACACTAATTGATCACCAGCTAATTTGGAGATACCCACTAAATTATTAATTTTAATTTTTTGCCGCTTTAATTCTTTGCTTAAAAAGCTAATTTGGGGACGACCACCATCAATAACAATTAAATCAGCGACCGGCCATTCATAATGATTAAAGCGACGGATCAGAACTTCGAGTAAAGATCGTTCATCATCGCTAGCTGGGGCATCTTTAATTTTAAATAAACGATAAGCATTTTTATTAAGTCCTCCCTGCTCCCAAACGGTCATAGCTCCAAAACTAGCCTTTCCCTGCCAGTGAGAAATATCATAAGCTTCTATTCGGAGATTAAGATTTAAATTTAAATCAGTTTCTCTGCTTAATAAAGAAACATCTTGAAGATGTTTTAAGGCCTTAGCCTGTAAAGGGTTCTCTTTTTTTAAGCGATTAATTAATTGTTGTTTTTTGCCATTAAGGATTAAACTAAGATTTTTAATATTTTTTTGATAATCCTTAGGTGTAATTTTTCCCAGACAAGAGCCCGGGCAAAGACCAATTTGATAATCAAAACAAGCACGTCCGTTATTAACCTGGCAGAGGCTATAAGGGAAAATTGGACGTAATAGCTTTAAAGCGGAATTAATTAAGTTATAAGATTGATAGGGGCCAAATAGTTTATCCTGAGGATGACGAATTTTTTTTAAATCACTGCCGCGAATCAAGCGGGGTCGAGGATAGTCAGTTTTTTCAATTAAAACATAAATAAATGATTTATCATCTCGATCCTTGATATTATATAAAGGCCAGTAACGCTTAATTTCTTGAGATTCTAAGATAATTGATTCTAAAATACTGTCCGTAGGTCGATAATTTAAATATTTAGCCGCTAAAACCATTTCTTGGGTTTTAGGTTCTAAATTTTTTTGAAAATATTGAGATAAGCGTTGTTTTAAGCTATTAGCTCGACCAACATAAATAACTTGTTTTTTACTATTTAACCAAAAATAAACCCCTGGTTTAGCTGGCGCTTGCTTAGCCTTCTTTTTTAATTTTTCCAATTTTGTTGCGCTGGTTATAATCATAACAATATTTTAACATT
>CAYOTM010000008.1:28937-35071 GCA_964406935.1 uncultured Gammaproteobacteria bacterium | reverse complement strand
CTGAGCAGATGGCCAACCCTGACAATCGCCAGCATGACTACAATCCGCGTTTCCTCTTGTTTTCCAAACAATTTGAACATTTTCTAACTGCACTTTTTCTCCACATTTCCAGGTTAAATTTTCATACATTTTATACTTTTTTATTCCACTGGATATTGACTTAGAAAAACAAGACCATGCTTCTTGAAGAGTGGTCGTGCTATTGTCGGTGATAAAATCAAAAATAATTGTTCCTGCTTTTCTGTCCGAATTAGTTCCATTATCTATTTCAACAAATAAATCAACCCTGACATCAGTTCCTGGAGAACATGTTTCCATTTTAGAGTCAGTATATTCTATAAAGGCTTTTTTGACCGTAACGCTTTCCGTGTTACAACCCCAATCACAAACTGGCCAAACTTTATTAGAATTAGCCCAAGCCGTTCTTACAACACTACTCCCAATCTTACTAACTTCACCATCCGTTCCTGACCCCCCAACAACAAAAAACACGCCCAAATAAGACATGTTGATGACTACCAGAAACATTATCATAGCATAAAAGGCACGCCACAGACTTCTGAGGTTTAGGTTCTCGTGCCGAACCATTTTTCTTTTAAACATATTTTTAGAATAATTTTAGCTATTATTGTGTACCAATAATAAAAAGTTTTTAAAAAATATATAAAGTTTTCCTTATTATTTTATTTTATCGATTTTAGCCTTTTTGTCAAGGGGTAAAAACGTTTTTACCCCTTGACAACAATTTTCAGATCTATGAGCAGATCTTTAAGTTTATAGGGCTTTTTAGCCTTTATCGGTCTTTTTGACTACTTTTATAAGCCAGCCCTCCGATCAAAGCGTAAATACTTGGCACTACCAAGCCGATACAAAATCAAAAATATAACAATCTGGCTATTTCTAGCTTAATAAAAGATGAAGAAACTCTAAAAACCGTCCCCTGCTCCGCATCCCTCTCTCGCCCCTCCCCTAACAATCAAAAAACACTAGCGCTTTAACTAGTGTTTTAAAAAAATAAATTTACCCTGTTTAATGCCCACATCTTCCCTGAGCTACTAAAAAATCTCAATTAACAAAATCATTTCTGAACAATTATCCTGGATACCCCATGTTTATGAGGAACAGAAAAGTCAGGATGCCCGGGGTCTAATATAATATTTTCTAAATAATAGATTAATTTATAATCAGTAAATATTTTTAATAATTCCTGTTCTTCAAAATAGCTGGTAAATTGCTTGTCTGAAAAAAAGCTTGGATCATTTTTAGTAAAAACCTCAAGAATAATATAAGCATCTTTTTGAATATTATCTTGCAGATTTTTAATTATCTCTAAAGCTTTAACTTTATCTAAAAAATTTAGAACGTTACGGCAAATTATCACCTGATATTGATTTTTCGCTATATAAAAATTATTAATATCATCACAAACCAACTCTAAATTATCAAGGTTAAATTTATTCTTCTTAATTTTTAGCTGGTCAATAATAACATTTGAACTATCAACGGCGACGACCGCAAAACCATTCTTAGCTAAAAATAAAGAATCATCTCCTTGACCGCAGCCCAAATCAAGTATTTTACTATTCGCTAAAAAATTCTTCCAAATAAGGCTTAAAGTTTGACTGGGTTTAATATTTTCCATAAATTAATCAAAAAACGCCCCTCTAATCTTAATAATTTTATCATCCCCGGCCTTCACTTGTCCGCGGCCATCAGTATTAGAGGTGGTGATATATAAATAATTATCCGGGCCAAGTTTAACTGTCCGAATTCTTCCCCATAACCTTTGCCCATGCTCCCGAAAATCAACCACTTTCTCTCCTTCTAAAACCGCCTGATAAAGCGTTTCTCCACGCAGACCACCAAAAAATAAACTACCATTAAAATAAGCTAAGCTGGCTGGCGCCCAAGTGGTGCTTGCGCCCGAATGTTTAACCGGACCAACCGTGCCGGCAAGCACTCGATCACCCTCGCTATCTGGCCAACCATAATTAGCCCCCGGAATAATCAAATTAAGTTCATCTAAACCCGAGGCATTACCCGAACGACCATGTTCTGTCTGCCATAATTGACCAGCCCCGTCCCAAGCTAAACCCTGAGGATTGCGGTGGCCATAAGACCAAATATAAACTGACAAGCCATCCTGCTCATAGAAAGGATTATCAGTTAGCGGATTTCCTTCATCATCAACGCGCAAAATTTTCCCGGCCAAAGAATTTATATCTTGGGCTAAACTAGGAATCGTCGCGTCTCCAGTACTAATATATAAAAAATTATCTGGCCCAAAAGCCAAGCGACCACCATCATGATAAACTCCCCCAGGGATATTATCTAAAATCAACCGGGCCTCAGTTAACTCGTTATCGCTATAACGATAACGCCAGACCTGATTAATTGTTTCTCCCTGATTATTTCTAACTGTTTTATATAGATATAAGAAATTATTATTAACAAAATCAGGATGTAAAGTTAGCCCTAAAAGACCACCCTCCCCCTGGTCCTGAATATTATCAACAGCAATTACTGACCGCTCGCCACCAGGTTTAATGATTAATAAATTTCCCGGGCGCTCAGTTACGAGTATTTCACCGGTGGGCAAAAAAGCTAAATCCCAAGGAATATTTAAATTTTCCGCCACGACTACTATATCCTCAGTGTCCGCGGCCCCCTCTTGAGTTAATAAATATAAGGGGTCATCAATACTGGCGGTTGGTGGCTTATCCCGGTAATTAGTCACAAACAAAATCACTACTGAAATAACCAGGGCTAAAATCACTAAAAAAATTGTTAGTTGTTTATATTTCATAAAGATTTAATTAATTATTTAGCTTTATATCATTATCTATAATATACCACAAAATAATAAAAAATCTTATTTATGCAAAAACACGCCCAATCGGCGTGTTTTTATTAATATAGATAAAATTGATCCCTTATTTAATTACATTACTCCTGCCTCTTCGCTCGTGAACGCTCCACTTCAGTTAAATATTGCTTTCTTAAGCGAACACTTTGGGGGGTAACTTCTAAATATTCATCATCATTCATAATACTCAAACCAACTTCTAAACTAAGTTCCAGAGGTGGGGTTAATTTAATTGCCTCATCTGAGCCGGAAGCGCGAACATTGGTTAATTGCTTACCCTTAATTGGATTAACGCTCAAGTCATTGCCTTTAGCTACATTACCAATCACCATTCCTTGATAAACTTCAGTGTTGGGATGGATATATAAAACCCCGCGCTCTTGCAGATTCCAGAGAGAATAGGCTAGGGCCTTACCAGCAATCATTGAGACCATTGAACCAAGTTCATTTTTTTCAATCTTACCAACATGTGGCTGAAAGCCTAAAAAATGAGTACACAAAATTCCCTCACCCTTAGTATCAATCACAAATTCCGTTCGATAACCAAGCAGTCCTCGAGTGGGGATAGAAAAAGTTAAGCGAGCCTGACCATTGCTATTTTTAATATTCATCATCTGCCCTTTTCTTTTAGATAATTTTTCAATCACCACGCCTGATAAATTCTCGGGAATATCAATCGTTGCCTCCTCAAACGGCTCATGATCAATGCCATCAATATTTTTAATAATTACCTGGGGATGAGACACCTGTAATTCAAAGCCATCCCGCCGTAAATTCTCCAATAAAATAGCGACGTGCAATTCCCCGCGGCCATAAACTTTATAGTAATTAGTATTAGAAAAATCAATTCTCAAGCCAACATTAACCTCCAGCTCCTTTTCCAAGCGCTCTTTTAATTGACGATTAGTGACGTACTTGCCCTCTCTTCCAGCAAGGGGGGAATTATTAATCAAAAAATTTAAAGAGATTGTCGGTTCATCAATTTTAATCGCCGGCAACAACTCTTGATTAGGATGAACGCAAATTGTTTCCCCAATGTAAATATCGGGCAAGCCAGCAACCATCACAATATCCCCCGCTCTAGCTTCAGCCACTTCTTTTCTAGTAATTCCTTCAAAGGTAAATAATTTATTAATTTTTCGAGTCCGCACTGAATTGTCAATATTTTTAACCACCACATTTTGAGCAGTCTTAATAATCCCACTATAAATTCGACAAATCGCTAAGCGCCCCAAAAAATTATCATAAGCTAAATTAAACGGCTGAACGCTTAAGGCTAGTTTTTCGGCGGCTGGGTCAGAAGCGGGTTTCACTTTTTCTAAAATAATATCAAGTAAAGGATTGAGGTTGTCTGACTGGTCAGCTAAATTAAGTTTGGCGATTCCGGCTTTGGCATTAGCATAAACCACCGCAAAATTAAGTTGCTCATCGCTGGCTCCTAAATCTAAAAATAATTCATAAACCATTTCCACCACCTCAGAAGAGCGCGCCGCCGGCTTATCGATTTTATTAATCACCACAATTGGATGCAAACCCAGCTCTAAAGATTTTCGTAAGACAAATTTAGTTTGGGGCATGGGCCCCTCTTGAGCATCAACCAACAACAAAACACAGTCAATTGACCGTAAAATTCTTTCCACTTCCGAACTAAAATCAGCGTGACCCGGCGTATCCACTATATTGATTTTTGTATCTTTATAAAAAATTGAAGTGTTTTTCGAATAAATAGTAATCCCCCGTTCTTTTTCCAAAGCGTTGCTGTCCATACTAATATCACCGGCCGTCATGCCCGTTTGGGACATTAAACTGTCGGTTAAAGTAGTTTTGCCATGATCAACGTGAGCAATAATGGCTATATTTCTTATTTCCATATAATTATTTTAAAGCAAAAAATTACGCCTCAACGTAATTGATATAAAAGATCCCAAACCTTAAAACTGACCCTATATCTAGAGTAATAATATACTCTTTTAATTTTATTTAGTAAACTCCCCTGGCTATCAGGAGGGTTTTAGATTTTTTTGAGGTTTTTGGAGGAGGGGGCAGAGCACATGAAAAAAACTAATATTTAATTAAAAGGGATAAATTAAACAAAAACCGGCTGACACCAGTCTTTATTTATTTTTTGTAAGTTGTTCGAATTAATTACTCCCTTCTATAATAATATTAGGGAGGAGGATTTTTAATTATTTTTTAACTGTTTTTTTACTTGATTTTTTGTTAGCCTTCGCTTCTAACATTAGACGTTTAATTTCTAAACGTTTAGCTGTTTTAGGCGATTTACTACTTTTTCGACGACCAACTCGATGGGGCTTAAGAGCCATATATTTTTAATTAGATTAATAAATTAGTTAATAATAAATTTATAAGTCAATATAACACATACCTTCACCTATCTTAACTGGTTTAATTATAGCATAATCTGTTTCAAAATTATAAACTACCTAAAAAATAGCCCCAGTTTAGGGCTATCTACAAATGGCAGAGATGGGAGATGCTTTAGAACGGATTTAAATAAACTTATTTCTTGAAATAATCATAGTTATTAATATAACTACTTTTTTCTCCGTAATCTCATACTAATAATTGCTAAAATCAAAAATAGTAAACCAATCCAAACATGCAAATGAATAATTAATTCTTTTGAAGATTCTCGACCTAAAATATAGTTAATAAAAAGTGGAATTGAAGTCAGTAATAAAATTATAAAAGTAGTTGTTCGAATATGATCAAGAATTTTATTATTACTCATATTATTTTTAAATATTTAATTTACTTATTAATTATATCACTTTTTTTATCAAATAATAGAGTGCTTATGAAAATAAATAAAAATTGATCTATTTTAATATTTATAGCGGAGAGGATGGGGCTTAATCGGAACTTTTTTAATTAAAAATTATATAAAGTTAAACGATTTATCTAAATAATTAGATAGTCTAATTGCTAAAGTATCATTAAGATAAGTGGTAAGCATACATATATAACTATGTCAGCTGAAAAATGGGCAATCATAGCTAATTCTAAGCCCTTTTTCCAATAAAGCCAACCGAAAACTAGGCCACCAATTCCATTAAGCAAAAGGGCGCGAAAAATTATTAAGGGGGTTAAAGTCATTAATTCTGAAATAATGGGTAAATGCCCTATGCCAAATAAAATAGCAGCTAAAAAAATTGAGATCCAAACTAACAAATTATTTTCAATAACCCTTCCCTTTACTCTCGCTATCTTGCCAATTAGCCAGGCCACAAAAGTCATAAAAAATAAT
>CAYOTM010000008.1:0-28927 GCA_964406935.1 uncultured Gammaproteobacteria bacterium | reverse complement strand
CTCTTCAGCGATCCCACCATAAAAAGAAGCTAAGAACCCCTGCCAAACTGGAACAGACGCTTCCTTAAATAAACTCTCAAGACCAAATTGAAAGAATAAAAAATCTAGTAGCAATATAATTACGCCCGCCAAAGCCCCGAGCAAAACAGAGGTTTTAATGATTGCTTTAAAATTAAAATCGGTCTTTTCCTTAGTAACAATTCTTTCAATAATTGACATTTTAAATCCCAATTTATTAGATAATTTTAAGCCGATGAATATTAAAACAGCAAATAAAACAATACTCTGAAATACTATAATAAAAAGTGCTAGTGGCAAGGGCATGGGAATAGACTGCAGTAATTCTTTTTGTAGAGTTATAATAAATGGCAAGATTGCTAAAATAGAAAAAGTACTGGCCGCTAATAAAATAAAAAAGAGTTTCCAGTTGACTAATTTTTTTATCTTCATATAAATATTAAATAAGATATAAATTCTTTATTGATAAATAAATACTATATATTTAATTTATCATAGCTTTACTCTAAAATCAATTTACGTTTTGTTTAATGTAAAATAAAAAAGAGCTTCAAAAAACTCTTTTTCAAACTACCTCGTGCTAACACGATGTTGCGGAGAGGGTGGGACGTCTTGGAACGATAAATATTATATGTCTGCTTTTATTATTTAAAACCTATTTTTTCTTTTGAGGTATCTTGTTGAATAAGTAAAGCTCTTAACACATCAAAAATATCACCAATTTCTTTATCGTACTTTTTTTCCAGAACTTCTATCTTTTCCCATAAATTCTTGTTATCAGCTATTAACATTCTTAACCTAATAAATGTTCTAATAATTTGAATATTAACTTGTACAGCTTTGGGGCTGCTCAAAACACCAGAAAGCATAGCTATCCCGTGCTCAGTAAAGACTAGAGGAGGTTTTCTCATTCCACCCCAACTTGATGTCACAATTTGTGACTTCAAGTTGACTAACTCCTTTTTATCAGTCGTGGGGGTCATAAATTGTGATTTCCAATAAATCATCTCTTCTTTACTTAGTTGAAACATAAAATCAAGAGGAAAACGATTTATATTTCTTTTAACAGATTGATTTAACACTTTAGTTTTTACTCCATAAAGCTCAGCCAAATCCCTGTCTATCATCACCTTTCTACCTCTAATCAAAAATATAAGGCCGATAATTCGTTCACTTGGTATTTCTATTACGCTTTGTATTTGTTGTTTATCCATATATTTTTTGGTAATTACATAATAACAAAACTAGAATAAACTTTAGATAAAATTAAAATAAAAAAAAGCCATCGGCTTTACAAAATATAATTGAAAGTGCGTTCTGTGCAAGGATTCTTTTGAATCCCACTTTCTGTTCTTTTCGCTCGTCACTACTTAGAACTATTTCGTAAAACTGATGGCAACCTTATAAACCGCTGTTCCCTTTTTCAAGGTGGCATTGATGATTCGGTCAGCTCTCATCACGGTTATTTAAAGAATAATAGTTAAAAACAGGAGTGTCAACTAATCATGTCGTTATGCTGCGGAGAGGCGGGGATTCGGTCACGGTTGCTAAGCTTTTCGCTTTCGCTACGCTCGGCGAAAAGCAAGCACCCCGACCCGGCCTCGTCGCGTAAAAAGCCTTCGGCTTATACGCGACTCCGGCTTTCGAATCCCGACGCGAGCCAAACTATTGGCTCGCTCCTCTCCACTCACTCAAAAAGACGCCAAATGGCGTCTTTTTTCCTTCGCGGAGAGGCGGGGATTCGAACCCCGGATACGCTGTTACACGTATAACAGGTTAGCAACCTGCCGCTTTCAGCCGCTCAGCCACCTCTCCTTAATTATTTTATTATTCACTCCCAATAAAACCAATTTTAACCAACAAAAATAAAGCTAACCAGCCTCTTTGCCACAATAACTATCATCATAATAAATTTTTTGGCATTTGTATAGCTCTTATGTTATAATAACTATATAAAATAGCTAATTACTTTGTCAAATTATATGGCTAACGACAATATTTCTAAAAATCGTCTCAGCTGGGAAGTCCCCGAATATAAAAAACCCGAACGGGGACGCAATTGGTATTTATTTGCCGGCCTCTTTATTTTTATTGTTCTCTTTTTCAGTTTTTTCACGATTTCTAATTGGCGCTTAGTATTTTTAGGGGCTAATTCTAATTTTCTTTTTGCCTTAATTATTATTATGGCGGCCGCCATTATGATCTTTAATGAAACTCAGGAACCCTTAATTTTACAGTTCACTCTCACTCCCGAAGGCGTGATTATCGGCGAACGCTTCTATGACTACAATCAATTTCGTCATTTCTCAGTTATTTACAAGCCCCGCCAAAGCGTTAAACAATTATATTTAGAGTTTAAAAATTCAATTCGCCCCCGCCTCTCTATTCCTTTAAGAAGAATGGATGCCTTAACCGTTAGAAATTATTTAGTTAAATATTTAGACGAAGATTTGGAAAGAACTACCCCGCCCCTATCGGAACAATTGACAAAGATTTTTAGACTATAGTATAATTTGGCATTGACTTGTCTGTCTGTCTCCGTAGTTCAATGGATAGAACGCAAGATTGCGGATCTTGTAATCCAGGTTCGACTCCTGGCGGGGACACCATTTTTTTTACGGCGCTAATTGCCCGTTTATGCCCTCAATTTCTCTTCACACTCCCTTATCGGCACTTAGTCGATCGGGAACAACCACGGTCAAGAAATTTAAAGCCTTAGGTCTGGAAAATATCCAAGACCTGCTTTTTTATTTCCCTTGGCGCTATGATGATTATCGTCAAACTAAAAAAATTGCTGACTTAGAAGTTGGTGAAACTATTAATTTAGTGGGAACGATTGAACTGATTCAAAATAAGCGCAGCTTTAAAAGGCGTAAATATATCACCGAGGCTTTAATTAGTGATGACAGCGGACAATTAAAAGTGGTTTGGTTTAATCAAGCCTTTTTAACTAAAAATTTACAAGCGGGTGAACAAATTTCTTTGGCCGGAAAAATTAGTGAACACTATGGTCAAGTGGCGATGATTGCCCCTCAATATGAAAAATTAAGGCCAACTGATTTAATTAACACTCAGGGCTTAGTACCGGTTTATAGCTTAAGTGCGGGCCTCCATCAAAAACAACTCCGCTATTTTATTCGCCAAATTCTCCCCTTAGCTGATAAAGTGGCTGATTGGTTACCCAGTGATATTCGTCAAGATTTAAAATTATTGCCCCTGGGGCAGGCCCTAAAACAAATTCATTTTCCTCAAGATTATAACGAAGTTAATCAGGCTCGCCAGCGTCTCGAGTTTGCGGAATTATTTTGGCGACAGCTACGAGGACAGATGATTAAAAATAAATTAAAACAAAAAATCGCTCCCGTGATTAAATTTCAGGAAGATAATACCAAAAAATTTGTGGCCGCTCTCCCTTTTACTTTAACCGCTGATCAAAAAAAGTCGGCTTGGGAAATTGTTCAAGATTTAAATAAAGCTCAACCAATGTCTCGCCTCTTGGCCGGTGATGTCGGTTCCGGTAAAACCGTAGTGGCAGCCATTGCTCTTTTAAATGTGGTAAAAAATCAACAGCAAACCGCTTTAATGGCCCCAACGGAAATTTTAGCTCGCCAACACTATCAAACTTTACAAGAATTATTTCGGGCAGAGGGCATAAAAATTGCTTTGCTAACCGCGGGAGAAAAAACGGCTAACTTTTCTCTGCCAGACAAGAAAAAAGAGCAAGTCGCTTTTATTTTACAGCAAGCTGATATTATTATCGGCACCCACGCCCTCTTATATCAACATCATCCCCCTAAACTAGCTTTAGCGATTGTCGATGAACAACATCGTTTTGGCGTCGCTCAACGACAATATTTAAGCCAACTATCTTCTCAAAAAATCGCTCCTCATTTTTTATCCTTATCAGCCACTCCGATTCCTCGTTCCCTGGCTCTAGCAATTTATGGCGATCTTGATCTATCAATGATCAAACAATTACCCGCTAACCGAAAAAAAATTATTACCAAATTAGTAGCTGATGATAAACGCTCAGCTGCTTATGATTTTATTAAAGAAAAAATTACCGCCGGCCAACAGGCCTTTGTAGTTTGCCCCTTAATTGAGGAATCTGATAAATTAGGCGTGAAATCAGTTAAAGCTGAAAGTGAGCGTCTGCAAACTGAAGTTTTTCCAGAATTTTCTCTGGGCCTGCTCCATGGTCGCTTAAAAAGCGCTGACAAGGAAAAAGTAATGACCGATTTTTTAGCCGGTAAAATTCAAATTTTAGTCAGCACCTCGGTAATTGAAGTAGGAATTGACGTGCCCAACGCCACTATCATGATGATTGAAGGAGCGGAACGTTTTGGCCTCTCTCAACTTCATCAATTTCGCGGCCGAGTCGGTCGCGGTGATAAGCAATCTTATTGTTTACTATTTACCACTCAAGAAAATATTTTAGAAAAAACCAACCAGCGACTGCAAGCACTGGCTGATCATCACGATGGTTTGTCGTTAGCCAAAATTGATTTGAGTTTAAGGGGCGGTGGCGATCTTTATGGTCGTCTGCAGAGTGGCTTTATTGAATTAAAGCTCGCCTCTTTGTTTGATTATCAATTAATTAAAAATGCTCGTCAGGCCGCCCTTAAATTATTAGCCAAGGACCCAGAATTAAAAGAACATCAGTTATTAAAAACCGCCCTCGGTGATTGGGAAAAAAATATTCATTTAGAATAAAGGTGATATTATAAAAATAAAATGACTAATATTAGTCATTTTATTAGATAGACTAAGTGATGCCAAGCTATTGAGCCCTAGCAATATATTGACAAAATTAAATAAATAAGTTATAATATAATGATATAGTTCTTAAAAATTATTGTTAACCTTTAAAAAGTTTAAAAATGAGCAAAAAAAATGAAGAAGGTTTGTTAATAGCTTATTTTGACGGCATTGAAGTTGCCGTGCTTACCGAGAATTGTTTTCGCAATGAAAAGGGGACGCCCATCGCCGTTATTGTCAAAACCGACGAAACCAATGGTCGCCCGGTGCCGGCTCACTTACCATTTGATAACCTGGAGTTTCCGAATGGTACCAAAGAACGAGCCAAAAAAATCATGGAAAAGATCCTAACCATGAAAAGGATCACCCAAAAAGAAAAAAAGAAGTTGCAAAAGAAAAATTTCCGCAAAAAATAAAAAAAATTAAAATTAGGAGGGCGCCCCTGGCCCGATACAATCCTCCTAAACCAAAAGGCCATCCATAACGGACGGCCTTTTTTCTTTTTTATTTTTAAAAAATAATCTCTAAACAAAATAAGCTAAGAGATCACTTAAGTCACTAATAATCTCTTGTTTTAATTTCCCCAGCTTAGGCACTGGCTTATCACTAGCCGGGACTAGGGCTTGTTTAAAGCCTAATTTTTCCGCCTCCTTTAAGCGTTGGTCTAAGCGATAAACAGGCCTGAGTTCTCCGCCTAAACCAAGCTCCCCAATTAAAATGGTATTTGGTTCCAAACTTTTATTTAAATAAGAAGAAATAATCGCCCCGACAACTGCCAAATCAAGAGCGGGGTCACTAATTTTTAAACCACCAACCACATTTAAAATAATATCGCGATCAATTAAATTAATTTTAGAGCGCTTAGCAATGACGGCGCTTAAAACTTGCAGGCGATTTAAATCAAGGCCGCTAGTTTTTCTTTGCGGGTAACCAAAAACTGTTTTAGTCACTAGGGCCTGAATATTTACTAAAAAAGGACGACTACCCTCCAGCACACAACCAACCACTGACCCCGGTAATTGATTTTTTTCATTAATTAAAAAAACTGAGGCCGGATTTTTAACCTCTTTAAATCCCTGGCCAGTCATTTCTAAAACCCCCAACTCATTAATCGCTCCAAAGCGATTTTTACTCGCTCGCAGTAAAGAATAATGACTACCCGCTTCATTTTCTAAAGACAAGACAACATCAACAATATGCTCTAAAGACTTAGGACCAGCAATTTGCCCATCTTTAGTGATATGGCCCAATAACAAAACACTAATATTGGAACTCTTGGCTAATTCTAAAAATTTTACGGCGGCTGTTCTAATCTGGCTAATATTGCCTGGCTCAGTAGATAACAAAGAAGAGTAAACAGTTTGAATAGAATCAATCACTAATAACTTCGGTTGCAGTTTAGTGGCCGTCGCAATAATTTTTTCCACACTAGTTTCCCCAATAAATTTCAAATTCTCAAATGAACACTGCAATCTAGTTAACCGATTTTTTACCTGACTAGCCGACTCCTCGCCGCTAACATAAAGAACTAAACCGTGAACGCTAATCGCATTAGCTAATTGAGCGGCCAAAGTTGATTTACCAATTCCTGGCTCACCACTTAATAAGATTAAGGAACCAGCGAGCAAACCGCCGCCAAGCACCCGATTAATTTCTGGCCAACCACTCACTAACCTTTCTTCAGCTTGATCGCTTATTTCGCTAAGATCAATCACTTCAGCTCCAGTAATTTTTTTTAAAACGGCTTCCGCGGTACTTTTTTTGCTATCCAAAACTTGTTCTTGAAGGGTAGACCAGGAACCACATTCCAAACAACGCCCACTCCATTTAGGGAATTGGGCGTCACAATGTGAACAAACAAATAAAGATTTAATGGCCATATAAATTATCGGGGCAATTTAAATAATAATTAACGATCTTCCCAATAAGCAGCGTTTACCTTCCAATCGTTAGCTTGTTGCATCAGCTCTAAACGTAAATTTTGTAAAAATAAATTTTCTCCTGGTTGATCGTCACGATTTTCACGACGTTGAGTAAAAATTCTAATCTCTGCTTGACCAGCATCTTCATTAAAACTAATAGTTTCGCTACTCAAGGCATAAGTACTAATACCATAATAAGTACTGCTGGGATTTTCTTCACGTAAACGATCAATATAGCCAACCGACCACTGACGCATACTACTGGTCATAAACATTTGCAAGTCAGTAATATTGCTAAAGTTTGATTGACTAGAAAAAGAACCGAAACGTTCGGCAAAGGACATGGCAAAGCGACTAATTTCATTAACTCCTTCAGTATAAGCGGCTTCTTGGCTAATATCATAAGTCTGTGGATTACGCGGACGATCACCGGGAGTAACTTCTGATTCTGTCAAACTGGGTAACTGACCACCAATTTCTGGTTCAAGAGTAACTGGAGTATCGACTGGTTCTTGGTCACCACGAAAAAATGTCCAATAAATAAGTAAACCTAATAAAATTAAGCCAACTAAAACAATCACTAAGCCCCATTTTTTTTGTGTATTCATATAATTAAAAAATTATTCGCTATAAATTTAAGCCGCCCCCATCGCTTCAGCCTCTTCTAAGGCTTTTCGTTGGGCCTCTAATTCCTTTTTTTCTTCTTCAATTTCCAATAGTTGCCGCGGATCAGAGGTGATTAATTGATCTTCGGTATAAGAAGCAACTACTTTCATAGCGACATGTTTGTTGCCGGCAAAAAAAATGCCTTCACCAACCCCACTTTCTAATAATAAGTATTTCTCCCCTTCCGTCAAGAGAAAGGTTTTTTTTACCAAATCAATTGAAGCTGGGGATTGTTTTAATAAAATTTGCAAAGAGGAGTTAGTAACAATCGCTTGACCATAGGGAGAATTTAAAAAATCATTAACATCTTGAGTGATAGTGGTGACTCCTAAATAATATTTACGACATCGTTTAACTAAAGCAAAGATAAACTTAGCACTATCCTCATGTTGCATCATCCACCAGGCCTCATCAATCACTAATACTCTTTTTTTAGTTTCGCTACGAACAATGTTCCAAATATAATTAACAATTGTATAAATAGCCATCGGCCTTAATTCATCTTCTAAATCACGAACCGAAAAACAAACCAATTGATTAGTCATCTCCACGTTAGTGGGGTGATTTAGTAAGCCAGAGAAAGTACCTTCAGTATATTTTTTTAAACGAGCAGCTAAATCTGAGCCTCCCTCCATACCGTCTAATACTTGCTCAAAGTCAGTAATCACTGGTGGTTCAATATTACTTAAATCAGAATCAGCCGTAATATCTTTTTTGGCATAAGTTTCCAGCAAGGCGCGGTCAATCAAGGAATCTTCGGCATAAGTAAGTTCACCTAACATTAAACGGGCTAAACCTTTAAGAGTAATAACCGCTCCCCGAATAATATCTTTCGGTTTGGCTTCGCCGCCAATACCCCGGGGCAAATCAAAGGGATTGATTTTATTTTCTGAACCTAAGGAAATATTAATATAAGTGCCGCCGACGGCTTCGGTTAAATATTTATATTCATATTCAGGGTCAATCACAATAATATCAGTGCCTAGCATTAAAGAACGCAGAATTTCTAATTTAATGGCATAACTTTTGCCAGCTCCAGAAGTAGCAAAAACAACTGAATTAGCGTTTTGTAAAGTAAAGCGATCAAATAAAATTAAACTATTATTATGACGGTTAATACCATAAAGAACCCCTTCATCACTAGTTAATTCACTAGAAATAAACGGAAAAGAAGAGGCAATCGGTGAAGAATTAAGATTAAAAGTAATAAATAACTCATCATTGCCTAAGGGCATGGTTGAATTAAAGCCCTGCTCTGCCTGATAAAAAGCTCGGCGAGAAAATACTAGGCGAGAGCCTAAAACATCTTCTGCTTGATCAGATAAACGATCCAAGTTTTCTAAATTATCAGCGTATAAAGTAACATAAAGGGCAAATTGAAAAAACTTTTCCGTTCCTTGGGTAATCGCATCGCGTAAAAATTCAATGTCTCGTAAAGCCGTTTCTCTGACTGGATCACGCGGGGCCCCTTTTTCGGCATCAGCCACAATTTGAGCCTCTAAATTACCGACTTTATCTCGCAATTGTTTAAGAATAATTGAGCTTTTAACTGGATAGAAAAACATCGAGACATCAAAAGCGTGATTTAAATTAATAATTGGAGCAAACCAACCAACATTAATATAACGAGGATAGGCAACGATAAATAAAGTGCGGGCAAATTTTGCCCCAATTTGTACATGGTTTGATTCAATTTTAAAACTAGCCGGTGAAATAATGTCTTTGGCCGTGACCACCCCCTGACGAAAATATTTTTCTTCTTCGATTATTTGCCGGGTTAATTCAATGTCTTTTTCCATTTCCCCGTCAGATGATTTGCCGCCCAAAGACACTGGCTCATTCAGTTTAATACTACTTTTCTTTTTAGGGCTAAAATTAATCATAATAAAATAAATTATTCTGAAGTTTCCACTCGTAATTTATCTAAATCAACTAGTTGTTGATTAGCGGCTGTTTCTGGATTATAGGTTTGATAATAAAGTTCAATTAGACTTTGAGTATCTAGACGCGCCGAGCTAATGCTCATGGAATCAAGGGCTCCTACCACACTATCTAAACGACGATTAAGCATTTCTTTATAACGTTGAAAAGTTCTCTCCTTAATTCTTAAAGTGGTCGCTGGTTTAAAAGCTTCAATTAATGATTTAAAAAATCCTTTACGTTTATCGCTCAAAGGATTATAAGGAACCACAACATAAAATCGTTTATTCATAATTTTGCCAATCGCGGTTAGCTCTTTAATATATTCAATATATTCCGCCGTATGCATTTTCAGTAAACGATTAATTTGGCCCTTCTCTTTTTCTTTTAGATAGGTTAAATAATTATCAATATTAAGCTCACGAGATTGAATCACAATCTGCAAAGGGAAATCAATGCTATTAATAAAGCTGACATAAGAACCAATCACTGCTTCCTGTTCTTCTTCGCTTTTTAGGGCAAAGTTAATACTCGAGGCTAACAAAACTGCCCGCAAGGTGCCATCGCGCATAATCACCACATTATCTTTAATTTCGGCAATATCTAAAAATTGTTGGGTGGTGGTGGTAATTTTATTTTTTGCTAAAGAATCAGGTTTATTGGCCATATAAAATTAATTATTCATCAACTCGATAACGACCTTTAGTATCGATGATTAAAGCTAATTCAGCTAATCGGGACTTTTGGTATCGTTTGGCAACCACTAAGGGGGTTGAATCTGTCACTAAAGTTTTAACAGAAGCAATATTTTCTTGTTGACGATTATTCCAAACTCTAATTCGCGGTTTAGTTAAAGTTTGTAAAAAATTTAAAAGAAAAAAATGAAATGGAGCGCCGTTTATTTTTACAAAAGCCAGAACGGCAGTAAAAATTAGAACTAAAACAGCGACTACTATAAAGGCATTAAAAAATAATAAACGATAAGCAATTGCCATGATTAATAGAGCGGCCATAAACATAATAAACTGCCTGACAGTAATTGGTCCGATAATTTTGTTTTCAACATCAATAAATTGGGGAACGACAAATCTCTGCATATTTAAAACATTAGGGATGAGTTAAGTTCAACAATCGCTCGAATTTCTTCCCAGCTAAGATAATCTTGATTTTTTTCTTTACGAGCTAGGGCGGCTTCTTTCATAGTAATCCCTTTACTAACCGCCTCTTGACCGATTGTAATATATAAACGACTAACCGGGCTTTTTCGCCAGGCAGCCACCGCTGCTAAACGGCGATCATAACCCTCTCTTTCCATTAATTTTATTTTAGCTTTGATTTTATTAGTGGCTTCCCCTGGTGGCGGCCCTAAACGACGGAAGTTTACTAAGTCTAAATAGCGAAGCTCTTCAATCGGTCCCATAATCTTGGGGGCAGCTTTAATGTCTTCAATCTTCGTTTTAAAGTCACTACCAGCCGCTGATCGATGGAAAAAGCCTGATTTTTGGTCAATAAAGTTAGGGGCTAATTTGTCACTATGGCTATCTTTTTTATCAATTATTTTTTCAATTACTGGCTCTTTAACAGCCCTTACTTCTGTGCTTAATTTATCAGCTAATCTATCAGAGTGAGCGGTTGCCTGGCCAGGAGTAATGGACGGTTGACTAGCTTGAGCTGACGGGCCAATTGGTGATTTAACTTCTAACTTATCGGTTGCTTGTTTAGTTAGACTTTGAGCGCTTGGCCCAAATGGTTTAGGCTGAGCACTTGATTGAGGAATAACTGACTTGGGCTGACCGACGTCAATTTTAGCAATGGTTGACTCTTTTCTCTTAGAAAATAACCGCGCAAAAAAAGATTTTTTAGGGGGAGGCGCAAAACTAGTAGAGGTTTGGCTTCTAGCAGTTGGCGGGGTAATCGCTGGGGAAACGGGAATAGCAACTGGAGAAACACTGGTTTCGGCAGCGTCTATTTTATTGTTTACAGGAACTACTGGCACTTTTTTAGTTGCTAAACCATCTTTGTCAGTTGAACTTGATTTAGCTGATTTTTCATCAATCGATATTTGTTTCATTAACTCATTTAAATCTTCCGAATCATCAGACTCTAATTCTTGAGCTAATAATTGTTTTTCTAGTTCATTAATGTCTGATAAATGATCAGCTGATTTTAGGCCAGCTGCCGGCTTACTTTTGGCTTGACTGGCAACACCGGCGACATCTGTAGTTTGAGCTTCTAATTGTTTAATGTCTGGCGAAGCAAGCAAAGACGCTGTACGCCCACTAGCTAATTCCTTTTTTAAATCATAAGCTTCTTGCTGATCATGCTTGGCAATAATGTTTTCTAGGCCAGCAGCTGTTTTTTTATCAGGAGTCTTTTGTCCAGTTTTTTCATCGATTACAGCCGTTGTTTTTCTAAAAGAAAAATGATCAACTTCATTTAACAATCGAGTGGCTTCTTCACGACTTAAATTTAAACCGCCGTTATTGATGGGTTTTTCTAAAACATCACGAGCATCAATTTTTGAACGAACGCCACGAAGATAGGTTAAAACTACATGCCGAGCTCGATTGTTTAAATCTGTACTGGGAAAACTTAATTGAGAGTTTTTAATAATTTCGGCGACTGTTTTTTCATCATTACTAGGAGCCGCTTTTAAGCCTAGATAGCCGGCCACTACGAAAAACAGACGTTCTCTTAATTCGTTACTTAAATTACGAGCCGCCTCGGGGGTAAGGGAAAAATCAGCAACAAAATGACTAGGCAAATCACGAATAGGAACAATTTTTACCATTACTTTCATCACGGTGGCCGCTAAAGCTAGATTATATTTTTTTTCTAGTTCTGATAACACCGACATCGCTGCCGGAGAAGAAATTTTCTCCCGCAGCTCTTTGGGTAAGCGCTTAAATTGTTCAAGATAATCAAACATTGATAAAATACAAGATTCCGGCAAAATAATTAATAATAATTACCGGAACTAGCAAACAAAATGAAGGCAGACTAATTTAGCCTGTTGTTTATATTTTAACATATTTTAAAGAAAATAACCAAATTGATTTATCTTAAAAAGATAAATTTAAGAAAAACAGGAGAAGATTGATCATAAATTTAAAAAGAGTGCGGAAAAATTGAAAAAATTAACAAAAATCGGGATTTTTTAAAAAATAATTTTATTGAATAATTAGCAAAAAATGCTCAATTAATTGGGATGTCTTAAGCTTGATTTATATTTTTCTGGATAATAAGCAGTTAAGCGAATAATTTTAGGCTTAATAGATAATTTTTTTAAATTAAGCATCAACTCTGATTGATTAATTTTTTGATCATAACCCAAGGCAATCACTTGGGGCTGATATTTTTTAATCACGAAATAAAAATTCTGTTGATTGCCTAAAATCGCCTTCCCCGACAACTTAGCGTTTTTTAAAAATTTGTTAACCGCTTGCTTTCTGATAAACTCTGACTGTCGGGCAGGTCGGCCCTTTATTTTATAGACATTATTATCCCGAGCAATTACCACAATTAATTGTTGGCCGAGATCAGCTGCTTGTTGGAGATAAAATTCGTGACCCGGATGAAAGTAATCAAAAGTGCCAAAAGTAATAACGCGAGTTATCATGCTGATTATAATAATAAAAATTAATTAAAATTTTAAAATAAAACATCAGTAATTATTAAAACTGATGTTTTTAATTGGTGCTTGAACTTATTAATATTATTAAAATTTAAGTTTTTTTGCTTTGCTTATTAGCTTGTCGACGCAGACGATCAATCTCTTGTTTAATGGCCCGATACTCTAAACTATTTTCTGAATATTGTGGCAATCTATTTACTAACTCATCTAATGTATAGTCATCTTGGCTAATAATTTTTTGAATCTTGGCAAGTTCATCTGGAGTAGATACTGAGCTAATTGGTTTCCTGTTAGCTTTTCCCTGAAAGCGATGATCGCTAACTTCTACTAAGGGATCGGGTGTTAAACGTTTTTTTTCAGAAAGAGCAATCTGGTCGGTAACAACTTGATTGCCGTCTTTCATCTTAATATTTTTTTTACTAGCTAGTGCTCTAACTGCCTTGTTTTTATCTTGATTAGTTGTCCTAGAATCTTCATCTGATAAGACATCCAGAACTTCTTGTTGACTGCTTTTTTCCGGCACAATTTCCCATAATTCCATGGGAACATTATCTAGGCTTTCCGGGAAGAAAACTAAATTACGATAAGTTTTTAAAATACGATTCAATAATTCTTTCTCACTAGCGCTTAATTTTTTAGCATTAGAGGAGGTGTTTAAATAGTTAGCTAGCACTAAATTGTCAGGCATTCCACTGCCGTGATTACGGATAAAGTCTTTCAAAAAATTAGCAACACTCGCCTTAATTTCTTTATCCTCAAGGATAATCTTGTTGGCAGAAATTTCCTCTTGATTGGCAAACAAGGCTTTAATAATTTTATCCTCCAAGGTGTCATCTTCGACTAAAGATGAAAAAACTAAAATATTAAAAGCTTTGATTTCTGCGGGCGATCCTTTTAATAAATCTATTAAGCTACTAGCAAAAATTTCATGAATTGAATTTTTATTAAAACCAAAGGGCGCCTCTTCATCTTCGTCTAAATCAGGAGAAATTGATTCCAGGGCGGGATCAATAATTTCTTCTTCAATTTTAGCAGTTAAAAGACTAGCCTTTTCGGGGGCTAAATTAAATTTTTTGGCTAAATATTCTGGTAAATCGGCTGATTCTAACTCATCAATCGCTAATAAAATCAAAACAAAAGATAGCTCAACATTAAACTCTTGTTCTAATTTTTTCGCTTTAAGATAAGTCGTTTCACCACCAAAAGCCTCCCTGATTTCTAGGTCTAATAATTGGAATTTTTCTAAACACTCTAAAATATATTGCATATTTATATTGTCTGATTATTGTTTTGTAGTTCTTGTTCGCCTTCCTTAATAATACTATTAACAGTCACTTCGTTAGCAACCGGAGAAGTAGATTGCTTATTTGTTGTACTCAAAATTTTAGCAATATCTACTTGAGCACCACTCTTTTTAATATTATTAATTGCTGTTAACAGGCGAGTTTTAAAAGCAGGATCGCTAAAATCAGTGATTGGCTTTATTTTCAATTGCTTGGTGATCTTGGCTAAGGAATCTGTTGTCTTGCCCATGGTATTAGCAAAATCAGCAAATTTTTCTTCAAGCTGACTGGTGTTTATTTTAACGCCAGCAGTTTCAGTTTCATCTTTTTTAACGCCAGCCATATCTTTAACGGCTTCAGTTTCAGTCTCAGCTTTACCTTGCTCTTGAGCTAAAACTCTTTGCGCTCGACTTCTAGCTTCTTTATAGATACGTTCTTTAATTTTTACATCCATTGCTATTTCAATTTCTTCATTGCTAGCACCAGAATCTTTCATTTCTTTAGCCTCTTGAGCAATTTCACTGGCATGACGGCGACCGGTTGCTGGATTGCGACCATACAATTTATTTTTCATTAATGATTGAGTCAAATTTTCAGTCAAACCTTCATCTTTAATCCCCGCTTTATGAATTTCTTCGTGATAGGCGGTGGCAATATTAGAATCCCGTTTAAACTGTGGATGAGCAGAATTAACTAAACCAACATTTTTAAGGTCATTTGATTTTAGACGATCCCCTGCCTTATTTAAATCATTCAACTGCTTATTATAATCTTGATCATTAATATCACCAGCTGACTTTTTTTGTTCCAGCTCAATTTTTGCTTGATTAATTTGCTTAACAAGAGCATCAATTACTGGTTTAAAAAACTCGGAATCAGGATTGAAATTAGCCCCCAACATTTCTGGATCTAAATCTGGTACATCAGCTTTCATTTTATTAAAATCAGCGCCAATTAAAGTTTTTTCATCTTGACCTTTAGCGAAAGCATCAACTAATAGTTTACCGTCTTTCTTTTGATCTAAAGTAGCTTCACTTAGGGTGGTTGTCTGAGGTGAACGATAATCAATTTTGACTTTAGATTCAAAATCTTTAACAGTGCTTGTTTCTAATCCTGCCCGAGAAGCTGCACTATCTAAAACCGGAGTTAATGAACTTAAGCTAGAGCTATCAATTTGTCCTGACTTCATAGAAGCAGCAATAGTTTTCATTAATGACTCCAATATTTCTTTTTCCTTGGAATTAAATGTGCTCGTAGCCGAATAATGCTTTATTAAATTATCTCTTGCTTGCTTGCTTGTCGGATTATTTGCTTCCGCTAAAACCTTAACCATTAAATTTTGAGAGTTTTTTTGTCCAAGAGCACTATATAAATCGCCTTTACTTAAATCATTGATTCCTGCTTGATTATTGGCTAAATACTCAACAGTATCTCGAGCTTTTTTAGGATCAGCCGCAATTTGTTGAGCGGCTGCCGTATTAATTTTTTCATAATTAGTTTGCCAATTTTCCCAGTGCTTTTCTTTGGCTTCTAATTTAGCAGTTTTTTCTTTTTGTTTTAAATATTCTGGACTGGCTACACCAGCCTTCACTTCAGCTTGTTTTTTTTCAATTTCTTTAATTTCTGCTTCACCCGCTAAAACCGCTGCTTCATCTTTTCTGGCTTCCGCCTCCTGTATTTTTTGTTTAGTTGCATCCCATTGAGCATTTAAAGGTTTTAAATTCTCAGCCACGTTTTCTTGCCCTTGTTTCATTAATTCCTCTTCTTTTCTTGCCGACCGTCTCTTTTGCCCTCCCCGAACTGATTTCATGGCTGCCGGCACTAAACTAGAAATTGGGGAAGATAATTTAGCTTTTTGAAGAGGGGTTAATTGATTATAAGCATCAGCAGCTCCTTCACCCACCCCCATTTTTTGTAAAAATTGTTTACGTTTTTTAGTTTTTAGTTCTTTGTTGCTAGTAATTAAATCTTGACGCCAGGCCAGACCAATGTTACCAGCCCCTTCCATAGTTTTACTTCCTAGTCCTTGGCCAGCTTTTTTAATTCCAAAACTCGCCAATCCTAAGGCTCCCCTTCCAACCGCTTTACTCCCCGCTCTCGCTCGACCCAAAGCATAGCCACCCACGCCAGCGGCCGCTATTTTGGCCATTCCAAAACCCTTGGAGGAAATCTTTCCCGCCATCCCGCCAGCCGCTCCGCCAATTTCTTGAGAAACTTTTAAGCCACCAATTAAAAGACCAATTGATATAATAAACTGGATCATTATATCGCTGGTACCCATACCGGCTTGAGTGCTGTCTTCTAATCGCTCCTCACCATCAGCATCAAGCTTAGACATCCCCAACACATCAGAACTAACATTAGCGCCAGGAGTAATAGTCGCAAAAGATAACCAAATAAAAAAAGCCAATACCGGCCCAATAATTAAATTCTGCGTAAATTGAGTCCACCACTTACTAGCATAACTTTGTCCATCAGGAAAAGAACTCATTAAGTAAGCGAGTGGTGACAACACAACATACACCCAAATCATAATGATGCGCATTACTAGGACACCAATCATGGCCGCAATTACAACAATTGATATCACCACATATATTACAGCTAATAAATAGGAGGCCAAAAGAGACCAATTACTACTACCTGGTTCATCTTTGCTCATTTTTTGCCAATCCTGAATACCTAACATGGTTGATAAATTAGTGCCCCCGATTGTTTTAAAAGCATTAACAAAAGACAACATAATAATTTGGGCAACATCAATCATTACTCCACAAATTGTTTTCGAAAAATTAATCAAAATAGCCATTAAAATCAATTTCGGCAACCACTTTTTGTAATTATATTTTTCAATTCGTAAAATTGTCGCAAAAGAAATTACTAACAAAATCACCACGAAAAACATGTTACACAAATCTCTTACCATCACCCAGCCCTTAGCTATTGCCGGCGAATCAATAAAATTACTATATTGAGCAATATAAATTAAAATTCCCATTAAAACCATTAATAACTTGCCTAACATATAAACAATTGCTGCCATTAAACCACCAAACAAACCAATAACCCAATCAAGCGGTCCTCCTGCTTGAACCGATTTACCTATTAAAAAACTAGCTCCTACAAAAACAACAATTACTAAAAAAGATAATAATTGTTTATTTTTTAAATGTTTAATGATTCCTTTCATGGTATGAAATAAAATTTTAATCTATTATCAATTATAAAAATTTATTCGGACCTACTTGAAAAAGCGCCAGTCACCCTATCCCAAACCCAACCAATACCACCCTTAATTACTTCCCAAGCTGTCCCAAATGGATGAGTAACTATTTCTAATAATAAGGCAAAAATAGCTAAAATAATAATAACTGACAAACAACAAGTGAGGTCTAAGCAGCCCATGCCCATTTTTTCTAACAAACCAGCAAACTTCCCAGCTGACTTTTTAACTTGACTGGCTCCATCAGCTTCAGCTTTAGCACCAGCTGCCATTAATTTACTATTACCTACCTGCATCTGCCATTCTTGGCCTAAATCACAAAAAATCTTTTTGCCGAAAACCAGGTTGCCAAAAGCATGAATATTTATCCAGATCAAGGTTAAACCAAAGGATTGAATTAAATTACCCCAAGACATTCTTAATAAACCTGCTAAGGTTAAGGCGATTGCCGAAACTTTTTCGCCAACCGCTTGTTTAGCTCGGGAAATTGCTCCTTTTTTCTTAGCCTCTTGTTGAACCGCAGCTAAAGCACCAACCTTATCTGCTGAACTTAAATTTTGATTAGAATCTTCCTGATTGCTAGCTAAGGCGGGCGTGGCATTAGGATTATTTTGAGACTCTTTAAGCGCCGCTAAACGATCGTCACTAGTTTCATCGCCGCTACTTTCATCATCGCGAACTCCTTGATTTTGTAATATTTTATCATCAAGTCCCATAAAATAAGTTTAGAGGCGAGCTAAAAAATAGGCTAATTGCTAATCTTCCAACAATTAATTTTATTATATCATAAAAAAAGAAAAAAAACAGCAAATTTAAAAAATTAATTAGCAAATTTCCAGCCAATGTTTAATTTTATTTTTTTCACCTCCTATAATTATTTTATCAAAAATTTAAGCTAAAAAATAGATTGGTGACTTAAAAAAACAGCCCGCTTTTAATTTAAGCGGGCTTTAAAGAAAGAAAAGGGGAACAAATGAAAGAGAGAAAATGAACGAAAACTGGTTCATGAATCAGTTTGGTTGAACAACTTCAACAACGATAGTCGGGTTTACTCCTTCTTTAATAGTAAAAGAGGGAGAATAAAAGCGAAGAATCGGAGAAAACCAATCTCCACTTCTAAAAATTATAACAACCACCGCTATAGACTTTCGACCAATTAATTTATCGGCTTCTTCACCCTCAAAAACAAATTTTTTAGACATGGACGGCGGTGTAGAGCCGCTAGCAACATTGAGTGAACCACCATAAGAAAACGGGGGATCGTCTTGAGCTTGAAGCCAAATACCAATTTGGTGCAAACTGCACATACCTTGATAGGTAATATTTGCCTGAACAATGATTTCCACTTTCTTCGGTGGAGGCGGTGGAGGGGGGTCAGGGGGTCCTTCATTGGGATCGCAGGAACCAGCAAAAAACAAGTTGAAAAATAAAAAACAAAAGAAAAACATTAGAAACTTTTTCATGAGAAACTCCTTTCTTTTTTAAAGAACAAATAATTATTTGAATAACTAAAAATTTTAAGATAATTATTAAAACTAGTCAAGATGTCGTTAATAAAATGATGTTTAGGGAGAGAAGCTACCGGTCCCAAATTTTTCCCAATTATCAACCACCCTTACTTCAATTTCACTAGCATTAATAGCTTCTTGATAGTAATGATAAATTCGATGAGGCGCCGTGCCACTAGGACGATGGGTTTGGTTGTTGATAATTTGAATGGTCCCGTCACCCCAATCAATTCTAATGGTAGACAGTGGTTGTTGTTCAATATCAATATTACTATTAAAAGTTAAATTGTAAATACCTGGCTCAGAAATAGCCTGCACGCTTTGACTGCCCTGCCATAGGAGTAAATTTTCCACCGTGGGATAAACAGCACAAAAATCATTGATATTATTTCTTGTTTTATTAAAAATTTAAGCTAAAAAATAGATTGGTGACTTAAAAAAACAGCCCGCTTTTAATTTAAGCGGGCTTTAAAGAAAGAAAAGGGGAACAAATGAAAGAGAGAAAATGAACGAAAACTGGTTCATGAATCAGTTTGGTTGAACAACTTCAACAACGATAGTCGGGTTTACTCCTTCTTTAATAGTAAAAGAGGGAGAATAAAAGCGAAGAATCGGAGAAAACCAATCTCCACTTCTAAAAATTATAACAACCACCGCTATAGACTTTCGACCAATTAATTTATCGGCTTCTTCACCCTCAAAAACAAATTTTTTAGACATGGACGGCGGTGTAGAGCCGCTAGCAACATTGAGTGAACCACCATAAGAAAACGGGGGATCGTCTTGAGCTTGAAGCCAAATACCAATTTGGTGCAAACTGCACATACCTTGATAGGTAATATTTGCCTGAACAATGATTTCCACTTTCTTCGGTGGAGGCGGTGGAGGGGGGTCAGGGGGTCCTTCATTGGGATCGCAGGAACCAGCAAAAAACAAGTTGAAAAATAAAAAACAAAAGAAAAACATTAGAAACTTTTTCATGAAAAACTCCTTTCTTTTTTAAGGAACAAACAATTATTTAAATGATTAACAATCTTAAATTAATTACTAAAAATAATCCAGATTAAATTAAAAATTAATGATTAAGGGGAAAAACTACCGGTTCCAAATTTTTCCCAATTATCAACCACCCTTACTTTAATTTCACTAGCATTAATAGCTTCTTGATAATAATGATAAATTCGATGAGGCGCCGTGCCACTAGGACGATGGGTTTGGTTATTAATAATTTGAATGGTCCCGTCACCCCAATCAATTCTAATGGAAGATAGTGGTTGTTGTTCAATATCAATATTACTATTAAAAGTTAAATTGTAAATACCCGGCTCAGAAATAGTTTGCACACTTTGGCTACCCTGCCACAGGAGTAAATTTTCCACCGTGGGATAAACAGCGCAAAAATCATTGATATTACTTCTGATATTATTTAGACACTGAGGCAATAAAGCGAAATTCTCTAAATGGCCATAATCACTATGCTTAACAAGGTAGCCATTATTCACTAAATACATGTTTAAAGAATAATCATAAAAAAAGCCGCCAAAAGTTTTAAGGAAAATAGTTTTTAAAGGATATTCAAAGAAATAATAATCTAGATGGATTTCTGGGTCTAAAGCGCTATAATCTCCATTCCACAAAGAGATACAAGTGCCATAACCGCCCTTGGCACAAGAATCATTATTTATTAAATTCGCCCCTGACAAAGCAATATTTGGCTCATAAATACAAAAGACATTGGGATTTAAACTGCATTGACCAATATTCTCACAACCATCCCCGGAGCAACCATAGGGCCGACCAGCAAAAACGCTTTGTTGATTTTTAGTAGAATATTGATTACGGAATAAAATTGGTGGACTACTATAAAAATCAAAATCATTGGGCAAAACAGCCGAACCATAAGGAACATCTTCACGATTACGACCATACTTTGACCAATAATAATCATTAGCATTAGTACTTATTTCACAGTATGGATCAGTCTCACATTCTGTATTATCTTTAAATGAACAATAAACCCAATTAAAATAACAAGAACCATCAGGGTATTGCCCACAATAAGGGAGTGCCGCATTCACGCAGCCTATGGCATTACCATCTATCTCATACTCAGTTTGACAATCACTTGGGTCAGGAGAAGAGCCTATCACGCACATATCACCTGTAGTGGTCGTAATAAAATCTGAATCATTAACCGCCTCCCACATGAACGTAGGTGTCTCTAAAGAAGATCTAGATGGGCTAACCCGATTAGCCCAAGCTTTATTTAAACCTGAGGAATCAACTGTTTGCACAAAGCGATTACAAGATAGTTGATAAACTTTATCCGAATCATTATTAGTAATAAATTTTAAATCATCCTCAAAAATTGGTTCATTATCTAAATCATAAACAGCAATCGCTGGGTTATGATTATTTGCTTCATCTAAATTAATTAAAGGGTTAATATATTCATTGTCTGGATTACCAACAATGGTTTTAAATTGAAAACCATTAAATTCTCCCCAACCATCATAATAACTAAAAATACAACTACTACCATCCGCCACCACTATTGTTTTTTTATCTTTAATTAACAAGTTCTTTAAATTAGGTACACAAAATACTCGATGACCAAACCCTGATTTTCCAGATACTAAAACATAATTACTATAACTAGCAACCCCCTCGCCTCCGTCAGTTCCGCATAACTGTTTAGTATATGCATCTTCCGGACCTCTTAATAAACAATGGCCTGTCGTGCTAATTCCATAAATCACGTTATTGATCGGGCTTTTTGTATATTCGCTAGGCGGAAAAATACCGTTCCAAAAAACATTATTACTTATATGAAGAATTTTATTAGCCACCCTTTTTTCCACTAACTGAAAATTAGCATTAGCCTCAACGCAATAATATAAGGGGGCTTTTCCTTGATAGCCAGTAACTTGAAAATTAACTAAATTAGAGGATCGAATATTATCCAAAGGATACCACAATAAACAAACATTAATATTTTTTGGATCACGCACTAAACAATAACCCTCTAAGCCATGCTTAATTACATTTTCATCCTGACTACGACAACTTAAACTACTAAATTCTGGATAGAGTCGACAGTCCTTAGCTACATATTCATCCAGACCAACCTCTAAAACAGGCTCAATATGAATATCATCAAAATAAACATAAAGCTCTTCTTCTCCCTTGGCTTGAGCGGTTAAAAATAATTGTAAATTTTGGGAATCATCGCTGTTTAATAAATTAATCTGATGAATTTTTCTTTCCCAACCATTATTAGCTGTAGAAGTAGCCGTAAAAACAATATCATATCCACCAATGTTATCTGCTTGGGCTAAAACTACCGCCGCTTCAATGCCAGCATTTTTAGTATTCACTAAATAATGTAGATAGTAATTAGTATCAGCCTCCAGGGAAAAAGTAAAATTTTTAGCATGAGGAGATATTTGTTGATAGGCTAACACTTTTAAATAGCCCTTTCCTTGGGCGGGATAATCAGTTGGAGCACCGACTGGCTCTTGGATTAAACTGTCTTTAATAATATTAGTATTAAAACTGCAAGCATTGGGGTTTATGTCTGGATAGTTAGTATAACCAGGAACACTTTTAATATTTAATTTACGCGTACAATTTAAAGCAATGCTCGGGTCTTCAAAATCATAATGAACATCTGAATCTAAGCCTACCTCCTGCATGTCGCCTAAATAATAACGATCAAGCAAAGAATAACCAGTAAGATTATAATAATTACCGCCATCTTTAGTGATTTGAGTATCAGCAAAGGAAACAAAAGTAGTACATTCGCCCTGATCATTTAAGGCCACGCATTCGCCTAACTCATAACAAGTTTTATCTCCGGTTACTGGATCTTCAATATAAGTCGCGCAATCCAACCAACGAGAGCAGATGCGATCAGGTCGCACTTTAATTAGTTGATTAGCATTACAGCTAGAAATATCGCTATTAGCTAAACAACTTTCCAGTTTCCGATTATCGTAACTATCGGTCGCCTTAATATTTAAAGCTGACAGGCCACTTGCTCCCTGAACTGCTCGCTCATTAAATAAAATGCAACCATTATTAAAATTGGGGACGGTACAACTTTGTAAATCTAAGTCTTGACGGAGTTGATAAGAAATAATTACCGGCTTAACGCCAATTGTAGTATTTATATTATCGGCGCTAAGAGCTACGCTAGTGTTAAGTTGGGAATGGAAATAAATAGTTTTTCCTCTTTCCTCAGGAAGATTACTATTAATACTTAAAGTATTAGTTGTGGTCGTTGCAAACTGATTATTATCTTCTAAAATTCTGATGGGTAAGCTAAAAATTAATCTAGTTACGCCACTAGTTTGAGTAACGGGAGTGTTAAATGAATAAAGCGTGTTGGGATTTAATTGAATAATCTGGGAATTTCCAGAAGACCAGTTACTAGTTACTAAATTATTAGAGAATTGACTAACAGGATCAAGATATTCACTACAACCAGCGTTCGTCGCCTCACAAATACCTACCCCCTCATTAGGAGTTGGCACGCGCCCTCCAGCACCACCTAGACCAATAGTTTCAAAATAAGAAACGGAACACAAATAATCATTATTATCTAAAATACAAGTACCAGCGCTACAATCAGTATCGGCCTGACAAATAGTGCCCAATTGCTCGGCCCCACTAATTTGTCCATCATTATTTAAATCACAACGCTTAACCGCAGATTTATACCACTGTTTGGCTGAGCTGGTTAGATCTTGACTGTGACGATACACACAAGTATTAAAGACTGGGTCTTTAAAATACTTAATCCCTAAATCACTACGCCACTCTTCACAACCAACAGAAGACGAGGAACATAAACTAGATAAATAGTTATCCGGATTATTTCTTTTGAAAACATTAGTAGTTGTTAAATTATTCCCTTGTCCCTTAACTTCAGCCATTAAAGAACAGCCTTTATCGCTAGCTGCGCACAACTTAGTGCTATCATATTTAGCATAAATAAACTGATCACCGGCTACATCTAAACAACTGGTGTCATCAGTTGAACAAATTGTTTGCGGTCGCCAATCAGTTTGATTGGTAGTATCAATCATTAATTCACAACCAATAGACGATTCTTGGCATAAGCTAGTAAATCTTCGCAAATAATGACTAACATTACTTTGATCACGCCACTGAGAACAGCCTAAATTATAATCAGCGCCCCGATAACCATCAAAGATATCATAGTAACAAATATCCGGCACTTGACCACTATTTTTAATTAAATAATAACGATCTTGAATTTCACTAATAATAATGTCATCAATATAAAAATTTCCAGTGCTATTAATATATAAAACTTCATTAGCATCAACCGTATGAGTAATGGCCGGTAAATTAAGATCATAAATGCGCCACTCGCCATCGCCTGGCAAAGAGAGGCTGGTCGGTTCAAATTTATCTTCTCCGTTATTAAAATTGCGGAAGGCGAAATAAATATTAGCCGCTGAGTCTGCCCGAGCTAAAAAGCGAATAGAATAGGAAGCTCCCTGGCGAACACTGTTACCAACTGGCAATTGAATACGTCCTAAATTATTATTTTCTTCAGCCGGACAAGAACCAAAGCCAGAGGTTAAATATTTTAAAGATAAACCATTGTCAGAAATGGCGACCGAAGAGCTTTCTGGGTTATGGCCACAACGACCCTCCCAACCAGCTATTCCATTATTAAAATTGTAAGCGGCAACCAAGCGAGTATTACTACCTAATTTACCAGTATACTCCCGACAACCATTCGCTGCTGCCTGACAAACTTTTCCTTCTCCAGGAATTCCCTGATAAAGACAAGCATTTTGGGCACTACTCCAAGTACCACCGTTTTTACAAACATAACAAACATCTAAACTAGTATCCCAATTTTTATCACTACCTGTGCACTGAGCTTGGGCTAGCGAAGAGTCAACATTCTTTTCAGTCATCCGATAAATATTGCAATTATCTGAACAAGTAATTGTTCGCGACATTAATCGATAAGAAGCAACCCCGGCTTGATTATAAAATTGACGACAATCAGAATTATATTGTGGGTCCCAAGGTGGTAAGAAATAAGTATTAGCATTACAAGTAGAGTCAGGCGAAGTTAAGGCTGGAGCAGCGGCCCCATCTGTTTGCAAAGTCATGACCCGTAATTGATAGCCGCTATCTTCATTTCCTTCCCAAGTATAAAAATTTCCACAAGTATCATCCGGTTTAATACAATGTTTTAAGAAGCTATAATATTCTTGACTTTCGCCACCAGTATTTATTTGATCTAAATTAGTAAACTCGGTACAACCAACAAAGTCAGCCGAGCATTTTTGAGCAGTCGCTGGAATCATGTTTTCGGCTAAAGGAGAATTAAAATGAGTAGCTTGAGCAATATAAATATCATAAGTATTGCACTCAGAGGCACAATAATCAGTTGAAGAAATTTTAGCTGGTACGGCAAAACCATCACGAACACTAGTAAATAAATTACAGCCCGCCTCGTCTTTATTACATTGACGAGTATAATTGAAACAAATCGCCGGAGCATCACTTTTTAAACGATAGTCTTTAGTGGCGGAAACTCCATCTTCATAACAAACAGCTTCTAAATAAGGAGGAATCAATTTTTGATAAACTTTATAAGCGCCATAGGGGGAGTAACCACTATCCCAAGTATTAATTTCTAATTTTAAATTTTTAAGATATAACTGTAAACCGGGATCACCCTGACCGGAAATATAAAAGGGTAGATAATTAATAATATTGGATAACTGAGGATCAATATGTAAAGTAGTGCTTAACCTGTTCCAAGTATTTTTTTCAGTAAACTCTTGCGATGTTTGCTGACTACCTGAACCAAGAGATATCACTGCTTTGCCTGAGTCACTAGCTATCAGAAAAACATCAGCACTTAAGGTGTAGGAATAACCCGGAATTACGGGAAAATTATTAGGGACTAAGGGGTTAGCTTGATTAGATACTAATCTAATATCACCAGGGCCAGCTAAGCCACCCAAAGTAGCCAATTCCAGCATTAAAAGTTTTTGACCATTATACCCGAGGGGTGTGCCGTCAGCAATTTTAGCAGATTTACTCCCACCACCAGTCTGAGTGATATACCAATAATCATTAATTAAACTGTTGGCATCAAGTCCATCATCAATATTGTCATATCTAAAATCAGCTCCCATAATTAAGTTATTTCCCCAGGCTGGCCTCACTCGCATTAATTCCGTGCAACCCTCACTGTTAGCCGCACAACTAGCTAAATCGCTATTAAAATAAGCATTAGGAAATAAATTCCAATTAACTTGGTTATCAGCAAGGGAATAATTACCAGTTAAAAAATATTCACGACAACCAACACTGTCTTGATCACAGTTACCATAATCTAAAGTATTTTCTAAATAAGATGCCGTTTTCCCGACCGAACTAGTAAATGTTTGACAAGTATTATAAATTGGCTGACAAGAACCTTCGCCAAAGGTCCAAATTCTTTTTTCCTCATTACAATAACCATAAAATAAGCAAGAGCCATCAGCTGCCTCCTTAATACAAGTTTGTTCATCAGCACAATAATCTTCGTCCCGAGTAATGCTTAAAGTGCTTAAAGTATTAGCCACCGTCATTCCAGAAACTTCAGGTTGACCTGGAAAAATATTCATTGATAAAATTTGACTACCAGCTCCTTGTTTTTGACATAAATTAAGCGGAGCTTTTAAAACCCAATTGGGGTCCACTAAGCCTCGGCACCAATCGGTATCACTAACATTAAAGTTACGAGAGAAGTCTTGATATTCATCAGTAGAATCAAAACAAGAAATCAAATCCATTAGGGTAGCCGTCTTATTTTCTTGAGCAGCAATTTCCCAGCCAAGAGGCAGAATCCGATATTTTATTAAAATAATAATATTTCTTAAAGTATAAGAGTCTTGCTTATTATTATCCGTAGTTAAAACCCAGTCTCTCTTTAAATTATTTTCTAAAACGGCCTCAATCACTGTTTGCTTTTCTTGAATTGCTTGCATGAAAGAACTATCAATTACACAATTAGTCGGCCCGGGGTTATTTTGATCAGGACAAATTGATAAATCATTAACCACACTATAATTAGCTTGGCGAGAAAATGCCGGACTTAAAATACGAGAAATTTTTTCAGCCACAGTAACATCGCCATAACGAATATTGGGGTCGGCGTTAGGATCAGATAAGGAAGTCGTCTGAGATGACGTACTATCAACTGTTTTCCCAAAACCCTGCATTAAACGATTATAGGCTTGAAGGGCTAAAGTATTAATAAAAATATTAGCCGCGTCAATAAAGGCATCACCAGTATATTTAGCGAGATTCTCTCGCATGCTTGTTTGATTTATCTCAGCTTCCATTTGAGCTTGTCCTGGCAAACTTTCAACCTTACCGGAAATACCAACAACATCCAACCAGCGACCCTCTTGTAACCACGCCAGTTCTTTCGTTTTTAAAGTTTCTGACTGAGCACTGCCAAAATCTGATTGTAAAGTTAAGGCAATCCCTAAATCATTTTGAACGGGATCAAAAATTCCACTCAAATTATTCAACCACGCTTGATCATTCCAGTTTTCTGGATTCATTCGGGCCAGTTCATCAGACCAATTTCTCACCATCTCTGAGGCCGTACAACTAGGAACTCGGGGGCGAACGCTATCTACTAAGCCTAAGGATATTTGAAGTTTTACAGCTAATGATGAAGGCTGACAAACATTTACTGGACGGGTACCAATCGCTTGGACAGATACCGCCTGCCCTAAACATTTTTGATGCTCCTGTAAACATATAGCCGATAAAGAAGCTTGAGCAACAGGGTCAAAAGAAGTTTGTGAATTTGCTAATAAACAATCTGATAATTTAGATTCACAGTTAGTTATTGCAGCTGCATGTCTTTCGGGGGCAGTGGCTACATTCCAATTATTAACAAAATTTTCAATAAATTCCCCGGCGGCCTCATCAGCAATTTCAGTAAAATATTCGCCTAATGGCTTATTATTAAATAATGGCTTCTGCCCTTTATCGCCAGAGGCAATCCAGGTGGCTGAATCCATGGCAATTTTATTTAAAGCAGACCGTAGGGCCTTTTGAAAAGCTAAGGCCCCTCCCTTTTCATAAGCATATCTAGCAATATCAGAAATTTTTTGTCCTAAAGTAGTCGCTGATGTCCAACCAGCCACAATTGGATCAAAAACTGCAAACTGAGCTTGAGTTGGTCTGGGGGTTGACCACAAAAAAATTACCACCAAGCAACTTAAAGCGATGGTAATTACTTTTTTAGAAAATTTCTTTTGAAAATTCATATTGCCTGTTTTAAAATTTGTTTAAGGCAAGGACTGATTGCTGACTGGGGTCGGATTATTTAAAATTTCTTGATAAATACTCATTAAATCTTCATCACTTAGTTGATTAATCAAATTAGGCTCTAGACCACTTTCTAATAATAGTTGACGTAAGGCCAAAGGGTCGGCTTGACCACTTAAGGCCTCCCCAATCATTCCCTCATAATCATCGCCAATTTCTTGACCAGGCTGTAAATAATTTAAATCTAAATTATCACCAATAGTATCAATAGCGCTTAATTGATAGTCGGGATTAGCTTCGGGATTAACTAAATTTCCGCCAGAACAATCTTGACCCTGAGGACATAAAGGGTCAGTCCGATAAACAAAAATTTCGTCATAATCGCTAACGCCATCACCGTCAGTATCAAATAAATAAGGAGAGGTATTATGAACATAGAGCTCGTCATAATCATTAAGACCATCGCCATCAGTATCTCTTAGGCGAAGGTCGACAGTTTGCACTTCCGCTAACAAATCATCAGCTGATGCAGGATCAACCGCTAAGCTTGGCTGAAAAGGCTCAGATAAACGATAATTAAGTTGCCAAATCCAGAGAATGAGAACCCCGCCCGCTAAAAAACTTAAAAAATATAAAGCATAGCGCTGATTTTGACGCGCCTT
>CAYOTM010000007.1:35184-39528 GCA_964406935.1 uncultured Gammaproteobacteria bacterium | reverse complement strand
CCCGGATTATATCACTTTTTAGCCTAAGTGTTGCCAAGCTATTGGACTATTGCGAGTTATTTGACAAATATTTATTTATATGACATAATTTTTTTAGCTCATTTAAAATTAGTATTAAATCAAAAAACAATAAAATTATGAGTTATGTCACCGATCTTCTTTTGTTTATTTGGGTTTTTGCAATTGCAATTTTTATTTACCGGGTTCTTTTAAATGAATCCAAGAGGAAAAAGTTTGCCTTTCATGAAATTATTATTTATCTTGTTATCATTTTGATTTTATCAGCCTTTCTTTGTATTTAAAAAATTTTTAATCCCGCGTCTAAAACAGATTCGGGATTTTTTATTTTCTTCTTATTTAAAACATGCTATAATATAAACAACTAATAATTAATTGAAATTTATATGACAACTCTTCAAGAAGATTTTATTTCTAAAGAAAATCGTAAATTCAAATGGAAAATTGGCAACCTTATTGCCTCCTCTTTATCTGGTTTTATTGTTGGGATTATCATAACGGTAATAATTTTTTTCACCCTTTTTGATATTACCTGGAAGGTGTCTGAAATAGCGATGCCTTAATCTACCTCCAAAACCCTAAACAATTTCATTCTTTTTCTTAAAAATAACTCTAATTTAGAGTTATTTTTATTTATTGACTATTTTAATAAATTAAATTAATCTAAAAATATATATATTTATTATTATGAATCATCAAGATTATTTTAAAAAAGATGGAAAATTCATGGCGTTTTTACACGATGTGATTATAGTTTTTATTAAAGTTTTAGCTGTTTTAACCGTGGTGGTAATTGCTTTTGGGGTTTTAAATTCTTTATGGACAGTTTTTATTAATTTAAGAGATAATAATTTTATTTTAAATATTTCCAGCTTTTTTAATATTTTTAGCCAACTTTTAATTGTTTTAATCGCAGTAGAAATTTTTCAAAATATTGCCATGTATATTCGAACAGACGTTATTCCGATTAGATTGGTTTTAGCGACCGCCTTAATTGCTGTAGCTCGTAAATTTATTATTATTGAAAGCAGTAAAGAAGATGTTTATTATATTATCGCTATGTCAGTAGCGGTGCTAGCCCTTAGCTTTTCTTATTGGTTGCTAGGTAAAAAAAGAGAATTATCAGTTTTAGCAGAAGAAGAAAAATTAGATTAATAATAAATGATAATATGTTTATTATAAATCACCCCTAAGGGGTGATTTGTTTTTATAGCCACTCTGGTTTGTTTTTATTACTTAGCCTATGATATGATGTAAATATATGAAGTTAGAAAAACCTGAAGAATTTAGTGGATTTTTATTAATTAATAAGCCAGTTGGACCAACTTCTCATGATGTAATTAGTCGGCTGCGTAAAATTACTGGGATTAAAAAAATTGGTCATGCCGGCACCCTTGATCCTTTAGCTGAAGGATTGTTATTGGTGGCGATTGGTCGTCAAGCAACTAAAAATATTCAGCAGTTTGTCGGCTTAGATAAGCAATATTTAGCCGAGATTAAATTAGGTGAAGAAACTGATACTTATGATCGCGAGGGCCAGATTTTAAAAAAATATCAAGGACCAAAAATTGAAAAAAAGATAATCAAAAATAGCTTACAGAAATTTTTAGGTGAACAAAAGCAAATGCCGCCTATGTACAGTGCTAAACAAGTCGCTGGTCAGCGACTTTATGTGCTCGCGCGTCAACATAAAACTATTGATCGTCCAACCAGTTTAATTAAAATTAATAAATTAAAATTAAAAAAATATCAGTGGCCACTTGTCACCCTATTAATTAATTGTTCTTCGGGCACTTATATTCGTTCTTTGGCTTATGACTTAGGTTTAGAGTTGGGGTGTGGCGCTTATTTATATTCTCTACAAAGAACTAAAATTGGTAATTACAAACTTAAAAAAGCCCAACATTTAACCGCCCTGACTACTAATAATTGGCAAAAATTTTGTTGGCATTAATATTTAAGGATTAACTAACCCTTATGAGAAAAAAAATTATATTTTTATTAATTATCTTTTTTTCTGCTTGGCCTCAGGTGGGATTTTTACAAGAAATAATACCTGATTTAGAAATAGATACTGAGATTTTAGTTACCGAATCCAACAATCAAGAAGTTGTTAGCGTAAACAAAGAATCAGATAACTCCGAAAAAATTTTTAAAGCGAGAGTAATTCGAATTTTAGAAGAAAGAGATTTATCGCGTCCAGCGGGCGCTACGGTTCGTCAACAAAATGTTGAATTAGTTGCTTTAAGTGGTGAAGAAGCAGGTCAGGTTTTTGAATTTTTTGGTATTTCTGATTTAGACGTGGTGGTTTCTAATAATTATCGTCCAGGTGATCGCGTTTTTGTAATGAAATCAATTAATGCTGATGGTCAGTCGGTTTATTACATTACCGATTATATTCGTAGTCGCGGCTTATGGTTATTATTAATTGTTTTTATCTTAGCTTTATTTGCTGTTGGGGGTTTTAAGGGATTACGCGCCATTATTTCTTTAGCTTTAAGCTTATTAGTAATTCTAAAAATTTTAGCCCCCTTAGTTTTACAAGGAGTAAATCCTTTATTGGTAGGAATTCCAGTATCATTTTTAATTTTAATGATTTTAATTTATTTAACTGAAGGTTGGCACCGGAAATCCCATATTGCCATTATTAGTATTGCTTTAGCCTTATTAGCGACTACTGCTTTAGCAGTTTTATTTACCTATTTAACGCGCTTAACCGGCACTGGGCAAGAAGAGGTTACTTATTTAATCGATGCCGCTGGTCGAGCAATTGATTTTCGTGGATTGTTATTAGCCGCTATTATTATTGGTGCTCTCGGTGTTTTAGATGATATGGCTATTGGTCAAATAGAATCAGTGGAACAAATTAAGTTAGCCAACCCTAGCTTAAATATTAAAGAAATTTATCGGTCAGCCCTAAAGATTGGTCAAGCTCATTTAGGGGCAATTACTAATACTCTATTTTTAGCCTATGCGGGCGCAGCTCTACCTCTAATTTTATTATTTAGTTTAAAACAAGAGCCTTTTTTAAGTTTTGCCCAAGTAATTAATAATGAAGAAATTGCTACCGAAGTAGTGAGAACTTTGGTTGGTGTGATTGGCTTATGCTTAGTAATGCCAATCTCTACTTTATTAGCTGTTATATTTATTAAAAATAAACAATCAACTAAAAAAACTTAAGTTTGTTTGTTACTATTTATTTTGTTTAACGTTATATTTAGGAGCAGACAATAATAATTTTATGCAAGAGCAAGAAAAGCAATTAATTTTGCTCTGTCAGTCCGGACAATTAGATAATTTTACGGTTTTGTATGAAAAATATGTTAAAAAGATTTATGATTTTATTTATTACAAAACCAATCATCAAGCTAATGCTGAGGACCTGACAAGCACAGTATTTCTCAAGGCTTTACGAGGAATTAAAAAGTTTGATGTTGAGCAGGGCTATTTTTCCGCTTGGTTATATAAAATTGCTAAAAATGCTGTGGCTGATTATTATCGTTGGCGCCATGAAACCAGTAGTTTAGAAGAAGTATGGGATTTACGGGGAGATGAAGACATTCAAGCTTCAGTTGAGCGTTTAGACAAATTGGAGCAAATTAAAAAAGCGATTAATAATCTAGATCCTCAACAAAAAGAAATTATTGTATTGCGAGTTTGGCAAGAACTTAGTTATCAAGAAATTTCAGAAATTACCGGTAAAAGCGTCGATAATTGTAAAGTAATATTTAGTCGCTCTCTAAAATTATTAAACAACATGGTAATGACTATTTTATTAACTATTTTATACTTTTATTAATTTAAAAACATATGACCAATAATATTAGTACGCAAGTACATCAAATTTTGCAAGAAATTTATTTAATTGACCCCTCTTTACAAGCTAAAGAGGATAAATTAATCATGATTATTGAAGAAATTATTTCTTCAGCTCCAGATACTAAATTTGATCCAGCTTTTGTTAATCGTTTAAAGAGTCAATTATTAGCTGAGGCAGATAAATTACAAAACTCACCGGCGAAAAATGTTTGGGCATTTTCTTGGGACAAGTTAGTTTATGCGGGCTCAGGCGCTCTAGCGGTTATTTTATTATTTGTCGTGATGTTGCCTAATAATTTTTTAGGCTTTAATCGCATTACTAATATTATTAAAAAACCAAATCAGGGGTCGGCCAATATTATTGCTTTAGGTAATCGTGCTTTTGGGGATTTAAATGTTAGTTTAAATAATAATTCTAATGCTGAGCAATCAGCCGATCGCGTTTTAGGAATGGGGGGAGGTAGTACGGCTAACTTTTCAGCTGGGATAAGAGAGACGGCTGTTAGC
>CAYOTM010000007.1:0-35174 GCA_964406935.1 uncultured Gammaproteobacteria bacterium | reverse complement strand
AGATGTCGCTATTAATGAAACAATGGCGGTTAATGATATTATGATTATGCCCTATCCGCAAGACATGATTCGTTATAATTATGTTTACCGCGGTCAGGCTTTAGACAATTTTGACTTATCAACAGTTTCTAACTTAGTTTATCGCCGTCGCTTAAATGATGCTTTAGCTAGCCAGGCCGGTTCTTTGTTAGCTAATTTATCCGGCCTACCAGTTAATTTAAATAGCTTTAACCAACAACAATTAGTTAATTTTTATTTTAATGAACAAACAGATTTCGGTTATTCAGTTTCTGTTAATTTAGCCGATAATTCAATTTTTATTAATGAAAACTGGGAAAAATGGCCTAATCCTTACAAGGATTGTTATGATGAGGCTTGTTATTTAAGCCAACAAATTACCGCTAATGATTTGTTGCCTGATGATCGTTTAATTTCGATTGCTAACGGTTTTGCTAGTAACCACGGGATTAATCTTAGTAATTATGGAACGCCAGAAATAGATAATAACTGGAAAATTGAATATGAAAGATTTGGCACTGAAATGCCCAATTATTTACCCGATCAACTGGGAGTAATTTATCCGATTTTAATTAATGGCCAAGAAGTTTTTGATCCTTGGGGCAATAAAGATGGTCTAAGAATTAATGTTAGCTTAAGACATCAGCGAGCAATGGGTTTATATAATTTATATTTCTCTAATTATGAAAGCGCCGCTTATGATTTAATTGATGATTGGGATAAATTTAGAACCGTTTTAGGTCGCGGAGGTTTACAACCAGATTATTATTATGGAGAGGTTAGTTCAGAGGTTGAAATTGAGTTAGGCGACCCTCAAATTGCTTTAATTAAAACTTGGATGCCCGGAGAAAATGATTATCGTTCTTCAGAAATATACTTACCTTGTTTAGTTTTCCCAGTGATTAATCAGCCGAATGAATACTTTTATCGTCGTCAAGTGGTAGTCCCTTTAATTAAAGAGGTTTTAGATAGGACTTATAATGATTATAATAACAATTTTGAGATGATGCCCTATCCGCGCATATTACCAGCTGCGGGTGAAGAGCAATCTTCTCCCGGTTTTCCTGGAGAAACAGAAGAAATAATAGACCTACCCGCTCCAGATGCTCCAATTTTGATGATTGAATAATAAAATTAATAATTAATGAATAATAATAAATCCGCTCTCAGAGCGGATTTATTAGATAAAAACTAGGATTGTGTTATAATATAAAGACTGATAATATGTTAAAAAATAATCGTTTTCGTCAATTTTTATTGGTTGTTATTTTTCTGAGCTCAATTTTAGTAATTGCTACTCCCTGGTTGGTGAGTAATGGTCTTTGGGGATTAAAGGAAGAGACCTGGGAGACCCTGATTATTGTTTTTTTTATTACTTTAATTTATGCTGCTCAATTTTTATACTTTAAAGAGTTTCGTCGTCTTAAGGCTTATCAGGGAAACTTAGAAGAAAGACTACAGGAAACCTTTAAGTATGTCGGTTCCATGAATCTCCAGCTTGATGAAATTAAAAATGCCTTCTCTAATTTTAAAAAATATCCTCAGAGTAAGAAAGAAATGAAGGAGGTGTTTGATTATTTTGCTAATAAAATTTTAAGTTTAGTTAATGCTTCTTGGGTGGTTTTAAAAATTATTAACGTTGATAGCGGACGGACTCTTAGAGAAATTAAGGTAACTCGCGGTTATCAAGAAGTTACTCCCCCGAAAATTGAAAATCACGATATTTTAGCTGGTCGGTGTTATTTACAAGAATGTACTATTATTCAGTCTGAACAGGAAAATTTAAGTATTAAAGCTTGTTGTATTATGCCGATTAAAGTTAGCAATAAAGAACAGGAATTTTTTATTCAATCAATTATTAATCAATTAGAAATGATGTTTTTAGTATTTTCTTCTTTATATTATAAGCAAGGAAAAAATAAAGACAAACATTAATTATATGGCAACAACTAAAAAAAATGAAAAGCAAAAAACTGCCTATCAAGAATTTAAAGTTGATGGGCAAGGACTGGTTACTAAAATTAAAGAACTTATTAAAGAAGGTAATGTTAGACGGATTATTATTAAAAATGAAAAAGGGCAATCTTTGTTAGAAATCCCAGTAACCCTTGCTGTGGTTGGTACTGCCCTAGCTCCAATTTTGGCTGCTGTTGGGACAATTGCTGCCTTAATCGGTAAATGTTCAATTGTTGTTGAAAGACGTGTTTAAAACGTTATTTATTTAAAAAAGAGGTTCTTAAGAACCTCTTTTTTTATTGGTTAGTTGTTTTAATTATTCATTAATTGTAAAATTTCATCTCTTTTACTGATCATAGTTGTTTCGTCAACTGCTTCTAAATTTAATCTTAATTTATTTTCTGTATTAGAGCCGCGAACATTAAACCAGAAATCAGGAAATTCAACACTAATTCCATCAAGACGACTAATTTTTCCTTGAGAAAACTGGTCAGCAATTTTGTTAATCACTAACTCTTTATCAGTTACTAGGCGATTAATTTCTCCCGAGTGAAAATATTTATAATAAGGAGCAAAATATTGGCTAGCGGTTTTTCCGGAGGCACTAATTTCTTCTAGCAGTTTCCCAATAATAATAATTGGCATTTCAAAACAACCAATATCAAGGTTAATAAAAAAATGACCCGAGGATTCGCCGGCGAAATAAGCCCCCTCTTCTAGCATAGTCGCTTTAATTAAAGAGTGGCCTACTTTAGTAATAATCCCTTGTCCACCATATTGAGCAATTAAGTCGGCGGTAATTTTTCCGGGGCGAACATCATAACAAATTTTTGAGCCGGGCTTTTCCTGTAAAAATATTTTAGCTAAAATACCTCGAATAATTGCTGGGGAAATAATTCTTCCAGTTTCATCTAAAAAGAAGACTCGATCCCCGTCACCGTCGGTGGCAATTCCTAGATCTGCTTGATTAGCTAATAAGAAATTTTTTAATTGTTCCAGATTCTCGTCTTTTAAGGGGTCAGCTTCGTGGGCTGGGAAAGAGCCATCAAGTTCAAAGTTTAAGGGCAGTAATTTGATTGGCATGATTTTTTCTAAACTAGCTAAATAAGGAGACCCCATGCTATTAGCCGCATCAGCCGCAATTTTTAGCGGCCTTATTTTATTAGCATCAAAAAATTGTTGATCATGTTTTATTTGATCAGCTAAAATATTTTTAATTTTTTGTACCTTGCCCTCGTTTTCTTGAGGAGAGAATTTACCAATATTATCACGTAGCCACATTATTCCTGTTTCAGCGCTAGCTGGTCGAGCTTTTTCATAGACTATTTTAAAGCCATTCCACTCTTTAGGATTATGAGAAGCGGAGATAATTAAACCACCATCAGCTTGTAAATGACTAATTGAAAAATAAAAAGTAGGAGTGGATACTAAGCCAATGTCGAGAACTTCAGCCCCAGCCGCTAATAAACCCTTAATTAAAGCTTGATGAAGCTCGGGTGATGATAAGCGCATATCGCAGCCGACCACCACTCTCCAATTATTTTGTTGTTTTTTAGATTTTAATAAAGCAAGATAAGCTAAACCTAAATGATAAGCAAAGTCAGGATGAAAATCTTGGCCAAAAATTCCTCGAATATCATAGGCTTTAAAAATTTCCGGATTAAATTTTTCCATATTTTTATCTTAAGATTTGTAGTCAATAAATCACTACCAATTAATTTAAACGCTGCTTTAAATAGAGACTAACTGTCCCCGCTCCCCACAAAATTGCCAACATTGACAAATAAGAACCAATTAGAGGAATTAAAAATAAAGACCAAGTAATTATTACTCCAAAAATTAATTCCCAAACATGCTTATTTTTTTGCTGTTTTAGTCCGCGTTTAATAATTTGTTGACCAATAAAAATAGCAGTTAATATTTTAGCTAGATATAAAACAATTAACCAGCCGGCACTTAAAATTAAAGCTAAGGGAATTCCAATAACTGTTACCATTAGAATAATCAAGAAAATTGGTAATAAAATTACAAAGCCCAAGCCCCATAATAAAATCCAATTTGGTTTATCAGCCATTAATTTAGTTAGTGATTGGGTTTGTTTATTAAATAAATTAACTAAAATCAAACCAACTAAAATCGCTGAAAAAATTGAATATAAAAATTTCCAAATCAGTGATAAACCAGTTTTTTGTTTATCGGCTAATTCTCGCTGGAAGCTTTCACCAGTAATTTTTGCTTGCGGAGAAATATTGGCAGCTTGGGTAGAATAATAAACAAAATCACCACCAATAATCGCTTGATCGCCAATATTTAAATTACTAATATTTTTTTGTGTCGGGTCAGTTCTTAAAAGAATATTTTTATCAACTGTCCCATTAAAATTAAAATTACTAACCAAACCAGTTAAATTACCCGTAATTTTTCCACGAATATCGGTGTCCATGCTGGCGATTAAAGCATCCCAACCGATATTGGCTTCGGGGCCAATGAATAAAGCGCTTCCTACATAATTAAGATTTTTTTTGATAAGCCCAGTAACCGTTAAATTATTGGTTAAGACTCGGGCATTACCTAAAATTTCTCCATCTAAATCAATATTTTGAGCAATCGCTAAAATATCGCCCTCAATCCGGCCAGTGACCTCAATGCTTTGAGCAACACCAATTAAATCGCCAGTAATATTGCCGTTAACAACAACATTTTGGCTACTAAAATAAAGATTGCCGTCAATTGTTTCTTCAGGACCGACATAAATCGTACTCTCAGTTTGCCAACTAGTGGCTGAAGCGTTCCAAGGTAATAAAATTACCACTAAAAAAACGCTAAATTTTAACATTTTATTAAACATAAATTGATATTGTTTATTTTTTAAAATTATTATAAGGTTAAGTTATAATATTAAAATTATAGAAGAAAAAATCTGTTAAAGCAAATTTAATTTAAATATCATGAATCTTGATTTAAATAATAAAATAGCGGCTGTTAAGTATTTTTGGCAACAAGATTTTAGTAAAATTAATAATCGGGATCAGTTAGCTGATTTGAAGCGCCAAATTGTTAAAAAGTTTCAGTTAAATCATCTCCTAAGCTCCGATTTATTGGCTTATTATCGACAATTAAGGGCTAAACAGCAAATCAAGGAATTATTAAATATTGAAAGTTTGTTGCGTAAACGATCAGTCAGAACGATGTCGGGGATTGCTCCGGTGGCCGTTTTAACCAAGCCCTATCCCTGCCCTGGAAATTGTGCTTATTGTCCTCGAGAAAAAGAAGTCCCTGTTAGCTATTTATCTAATGAGCCAGCCGTGATGCGAGCTATTCGTTGTCAATATGACCCCTATAAACAAGTTATTTTGCGATTACGGGCGCTAGAAAATAATGGTCATCAACCCAATAAAATAGAATTAATTGTAATTGGTGGTACTTGGAGTTATCTGCCAACCAAATATCAGTATTGGTATCTGTTAAATTGTTTTAAAGCGGCCAATGACTATTCTAAAATTAAAAATACTTATAAAAATATTGATTTAGAAAATAATTGGACGGAGGTTTTTAAGGAAAAATTAATTTCTCCCTATAAACAAACCTTAACCTTAGCCGTTCTTAAGTCTACTTTAAAAAAAGAACAGATCCGCAATGAGCGGGCTAAATATCGGCTAATTGGCGTTACTCTAGAAACTCGCCCGGACTTTATTAAGACTCAGGAACTTTTAAGAATGAGAGAGCTGGGTTGTACGCGGGTAGAGATTGGCGTCCAGTCTTTAGATGATCAAATTTTAAAACTAAATAAACGGGGCCATCAGGTAGCGGAGATTGCTCAAGCGACTAAACTATTAAGAAGATTCGGTTTTAAAGTTACTTATCATATTATGCCCGGATTACCAGGATCTAATCCGGTTAAAGATTTGGAGGTTTTTCAAGAATTATTTAACGATGAACGCTGGCAGCCAGATCAAATTAAATTTTACCCCACCGTTGTTACTAAGGGGAGTTTGCTTTATCGCTGGTATAAACAAGGAAAATACCAACCCTATTCTGATAAGGAATTACAAGACCTAATTATTAAATGTAAAAAAATAGTTCCTATATATGTTCGGATTATTCGATTAATTCGTGATATTCCAGCGGAGTCAATTGTTGCTGGTAATAAAATTACTAATTTACGACAAATCATGCAGAATCAAGGAGTAAAATGTCACTGTATTCGTTGTCGAGAAGCCAAGGAAAAAATCGTTAAAGAGTGGTCCTTAAATATTTATTCTTATCAGGCGGCTGGTGGCAGGGAATATTTTATTAGCGCCGATAGTTTAAATAAAAAAATTTTATATGGTTTTTGCCGTTTGCGACTAGATACTCAGAGTCCGATTGCCCCGGCTATAGTACGCGAACTTCATGTCTATGGTCAATTAGTGCCTCCTGGCCAAGGACAGAAAATTCAACATCAAGGGCTGGGCAAGCAATTATTAAAAGCAGCTGAAGAGATCGCTCGGCAAGAAAAAATAAAAAAAATAGCTGTTATTTCCGGGGTTGGTGTTCGCGCTTATTATCGATCCTTAGGTTACCGTTTGAACAATACTTATATGATAAAAAATTTAAAATAAATTTTTTGACAAAACCTTGGGCCTAAACTAAGATAAACAGGGATTTGTTTTATTTAATTAATAAATAATATGGCTACTTTAAACTTGGCGGAACAAGATCAAGTAATTGCTAATTTAATTAATCAGGAATTAGCCCGCCAACAAGATGAATTAGAGTTAATTGCTTCGGAAAATTATGTTTCCCCGGCGGTTTTAGAGGCAATGTCTTCGGTGTTAACTAATAAATATAGCGAAGGCTATCCTGGTAAGCGTTACTATGGCGGTAATCAAATTATTGATGAGGTTGAAAAAGTAGCGATTGAGCGGGCTCAAAAATTATTTCAAGCCTCTCATATAAATGTCCAGCCCTTGTCTGGTTCGCCGGCTAATGCGGCGGTTTACATGTCTTTACTTGAACCAGGTGATAAAATTTTGGGTCTTAAACTAGATCATGGTGGTCATTTATCTCATGGTCATCAAGTTAATTTTTCGGGTCGGTTATATAATTTTGTTCAATATGGAGTGGAGGCTGACTCAGAAAGAATCAATATGGATGAAGTTAAAAAATTAGCCATTCAAGAAAAACCAAAAATGATTGTTGCTGGTTTTAGTGCTTATTCCCGAGAAATTGACTGGCTAGCTTTTAAAAATATTGCCGATGAAGTTGGCGCCTATACCTTTGCTGATATTGCTCATATTGCTGGTTTAATTGCTGGCGGAGCTTTAAGTAATCCCGTGCCAATTTTTGACGTTGTTAGCACCACCACTCACAAAACTTTGCGTGGTCCTCGGGGTGCAATTATTATGTGTCAAGAAAAATTTGCCCAAGCGATTGATCGGGCTGTTTTTCCGGGAATGCAAGGGGGCCCTCATGATCACATTACGGCCGCTAAAGCCGTCGCTTTTAATGAGGCCTTACAACCAGAATTTAAAAAATATGTTAAGCAGGTAATTTTAAATGCCCAAATTTTAGCTCAAGAATTAATTAATTTAGGTTATCGCGTGGTGAGTGGTGGAACGGATAATCATTTATTTATTCTTGATTTACGAGGCCATAATTTAAGTGGTAAAGAAGCCGAAAAAATCTTAGAAAAAGTTGGAATTTCTGTTTCTCGCTCTACTATTCCTAATGATCCTAACCCTCCCTTCAACCCCTCTGGTTTACGTTTAGGATCAGCCGCCCTAACAACTCGTGGCTTAAAAGAAGCAGATATGAAAATTGTTGCCAATTTAATTCAGCAAACCTTAATTAATAATCAAGCTGAAGCTAAATTGCTAGAAATTAAAGAAGAGGTGCGGACTCTGTGTCACCGCTTCCCTCTTCCTTATTAATTTATGTTGAAAAAAATTGATGGTCAGGCGATTGCTAGTAAAATTAAAAAAAATATTGCTCAGGAAACCTACCAACTAAAAGGGCTTCGCCCTAACTTAGCTATTATTTTATTAGGTGAGCGGGCTGATTCAAAGTTATATGTAGCTCTTAAAGAAAAAGAGGGTAAATTATTAGGGGTTGATACTCATCTTTATAAATTAGATGATGACACACCAGAGTCAGAAATTTTAAAAATTATTGATTTTTTAAATAAAGATGATTTAATTGATGGTATTTTAGTGCAACTGCCTTTACCTAAAAATTATAATACCAATAAAATTATTGAAGCGATTGATCCCAATAAAGACGTTGATGGTTTTCGCTTAAATCATCCAGATTTTATTATTTCCCCTGTGTTAGCCTCAGTAGAGGCCTCTTTAAAGGCGACTAAATTAAATTTTTCTCAGAAAAAAACTTGCGTTTTATATAATTCAGAAATTTTTGGTCAACAAATAAAGGAGTTACTAGAAAAACAGGGGTTAGTAATTATTCCCTCTGAAAAATTATTAGAAGCTGATCTGGTTGTTAGCGCCTTAGGATCACCAGCTTATTTAAAAAAAGAGATGATTAAACCTGGGGCGGTAGTAATTGATATCGGGATTACTAAAGTTGGTAATAAGGTTTATGGTGATGCCGATTTTAATAGTTTAAAAAGTCATCTTTCTTTTATTACTCCGGTTCCCGGAGGAATTGGTCCAATGACAATTGCCTTTTTATTTAAAAATGTCTTGGAAATTTATCGTCGGCGTCACGCTTCTTAAGTTAAATCTTTTTTTAAGTAATTTTTTATCCTCTACCGCTTTATAGCGGTTAATTTAAATATTTGCATGACCGTTAAAAAACAACAATTAATCGAATTATTAAAAATTCATTTTGGATACTCAACTTTTCGCCCTGGGCAAGAACAAGCAATTGATAGTTTGTTGTCGGGACAAGATGCGGTAGCTGTTTTACCGACTGGTGGTGGTAAATCTATGATTTATCAATTGCCAGCGCTTATTTTAGACGGAATTACAATTGTTGTCTCTCCTTTAATCGCTTTAATGAAAGATCAAGTTGATTCTTTAGAAAAGGTGGGCATCCCCGCCACTTTTATTAATTCTTCAATTTCCTTAGCTGAGAGTACTGAGCGTTTAAAAAAAATGCGGGCCGGAGAATATCGATTGATTTATATTGCTCCGGAAAGATTTTATAATCAGGCTTTTATTAGTGATTTAAAAAAAGTGAAGGTTGCCTTATTTGCGATTGACGAGGCTCACTGTATTAGTCAGTGGGGCCATGATTTTCGACCAAGCTATTTACGATTAGGAGAAGCAATTAAATTAGTCGGTTCCCCTTTAGTAGTTGCTTTAACAGCGACAGCAACTCCAGAGGTACGTGAAGATATTATTAAGCAACTAAATTTACAAAATCCCCAGTTGATTGTTAGTGGCTTTGCTCGTAAAAATTTAAGATTCGCGGCTACACAGGCTGCTAGCGGTCATAAATTAGATAAAATTTTAGAATTATTTGATGGGCCAGATTTAGGGCCAGGAATTATTTATGTTGGGACCCGAGCGAAAGCTGATGACATTGTTGAGTTGTTGAATGAACGTAATATTAAAGCCGTGGAATATCATGCCGGACTAGATAATGATAGTCGCAATTGGGTCCAAGAACAATTTATGACTGGTCAGGCTCAAGTGGTGGTTGCCACTAATGCCTTTGGTTTAGGAATTAACAAGCGAGATATTCGTTTTGTAATTCATTATGATTTACCAGGGACGATTGAAGCTTATTATCAAGAAGCCGGTCGCGCTGGGCGTGATGGTCAAGAAAGCTTTTGTTTATTAGTTTATTCCCCAACTGATCGTTATTTACAGGAATTTTTTATTCAAGGAGATAATCCAAAGCCAGAAACTGTTATGGATGTCTATCGCTATTTATTAAAAATTAATGAAGAGCGAGATTATAATGATGACTCTTTATTAATTACTTATTCTGAGGTAGTTAGTTATTTAGAAGAATCAGTTCCCGAAATGGCAGTTGGAACTGCTCTGAGAATTTTAGAAAAGGAAGGTTATATTAGTCGTCCTAATGAAAGAACAGTTAATACTTTTTTAAAAGCTAAAATGTCTTGGGATGATATGTTGGCGACGGTCTCTCCACGAGCTAAAAGTCAGCGACAAGTTTTAGAGGCTTTAGCCGCCAAATTTTATCAAGAAATATTGGCTGGTTGGCAAATTTCTTTAGATGATTTAGCTGTCATTTTACGCTTATCTAAAGACAAGCTTAATCGAGCGATTAAAAGTTTAGCGGAAAAAGAGATTATTGAGTTTCGGCCACCATTTAGAGGAACAGAGATCAGAATTAAAAAAATTGTTCCTGTAGAAAATTTATTAATCGATTTAGAATATTTACAAGAAAAAGCTGCTCGAGCCTATGATAAGTTAAATGCTATGGAATCTTATGTTTATTCCTTAGATTGTCGACAGGGTTATATTTTAAATTATTTTGGAGAAAAAAATTGGCAACCTTGTGGCTTGTGCGATAATTGTTGGCGGGACAAGCAAGGTTTGAAACCAAAAAAATCTCAAGAGTATTTAGGTAATTATTAAATATGAAAGAAAATTTGATTAATCAAATTAGTCAATTAGTTAAGGACAGTTATCAAGCGACTGCCCAGGAGTTTCATGCTAGTCGACAAAAAGAGGTTTGGCCTTACTTAAGAGAACTTGCTTACTTAGTTCCTGATCAAGCTAGTGTTCTTGATTTGGGTTGTGGTAATGGACGGCTCCTACAAACTTTTCGCAATCGTTCAATTAATTATTTAGGCTGCGACCAAGATGCTAGTTTATTAAAACTAGCCGCTAAATCTTGGCCAGGTCAACAATTTATTTTTTCTAATCTACCCAAACTTAATGAGCTAGCTGGCCAAAAATTTAATTTTATTTTTTGTATAGCTGTTTGGCATCATATTCCCGGGAAAAATCAGCGACTAGAATCTCTTGTGAAAATGCAAGAATTATTGTTGCCTGGCGGACAAATTTTTATTAGTGTCTGGAATTTACGAAAACAGCGTCCACTGTTAGTTTATTTAACTTGGCTAAAACGATTATTTTATCAATCAGTTGATTTTGGTGATGTTTTTTTCCCTTGGAAAGATAGTCAGGGCAGAAACATTACCACCCGCTACCATCATGCCTTTGGCGAGCGAGAAATTAAAAAACTAGTTAAACAATCTGGTTTAATTTTAGAACAATTAAATAAAGATAAATATAACTATTGGCTAATATTAAGAAAAAAATATTAGTTTTTTTAAATATTTTAGATCCCGTAACTGTATTAGTTAGTTATTTTTCAACACTTAAAAGTTCTTAAAAAACCTGCCCCCTTGACACCCCCCAGGGGTGTATGATATAGTGTTAATATGAAAACCTTAGAACATCGAATTAATAATATTATTGGTCAACTTGAGGGGGTTAAAAAAATGACCGTTCAACCACAAATAGCTTGTGGCCAAGTTTTGATTCAGTTAAAAGCGGTTAAATCAGCCGTTAATTCTTTGTCAGAAAAGATTATTTCTCAAGAAATTGATCGTTGCTTAGGGCCTGATTTTAAATCCAGTCAACGTCAAGATATTAATAATATTTTAAAAGAAATAGTTAAAAAATAATTTAACAACTAGATTAGTAATTTAATTTTAATTATTTTTCTGGTTAACATTTATATGAGTAAAGCATTAGACCTTAACAAAGAAAACTTCGAACAAGAAGTTATTAAAAGCGATATCCCTGTTTTAGTAGACTTTTGGGCACCGTGGTGTATGCCTTGTCGCTTAATGTCACCAGTCCTTGATGAATTAGCCGTTGATTTAGACGGTAAAATCAAAATTACTAAAGTTAATACCGAAGACCCCAATAATCATGAATTAGCCGCTCAATATCAAATTCAAAGCATTCCCAACTTAAAGTTGTTTAAGGGTGGTCAGGTTGTCGGTAATTTTATTGGTTTAAAAAATAAAGAATCTTTACAAGAGGAAATTGAACAAGCTCTTAAATAATTTATGAGTATTACTACTGACAATCTTCAGCGTTTAGATGAAGCAAAAAGATTAGCTAACTTGAGTGATCAGGATTTACAGTTTTTAACTGAACCTCAACAAGTAAAAACAGCCGAACTTCAAGTTGGATCTAAAAAATATCTAGCTTGGCGGATTATTTATAATCAGGATTTAGGTCCCGGCAAAGGCGGTATTCGTTTTCATCCGGAAGTGAATGAAGATGAAGTTAAGTCTTTAGCTTTTTGGATGACTCTCAAAAACTCTTTAGCAGATTTGCCTTATGGCGGCGCCAAAGGAGGTGTTCAAGTTGATCCAAAAACTTTATCAAAAACGGAGTTAGAAGAATTAAGCCGTGCTTATGTGCGAGCTTTTTATCTCTTTTTAGGTCAAGATAAAGACATTCCCGCCCCTGATGTTTATACTAACAGTCAGATAATGGCCTGGATGTTAGATGAATATGAAAAATTAGTAAAACATCATGAGCCAGGAATGATTACTGGCAAACCAATTGAACTTGGTGGTTTAGCAATGAGGGCGGACGCAACTGCTCAAGGAGCTTACTATATTGCCCAGGAATTAATTAGCCAGTTTTTAAATAATCAATCTGGTTTAAAGATTGCTGTCCAGGGATTTGGTAATGCTGGCTCTTTTATTGCTGAAAAACTCGCTGCTGCCGGTCATATAATTGTGGCGGCCAGCGATAGTCAAGGAGGAACTTATAACCCACAAGGATTAAATGTTCAAGAACTATTAAATTGGAAGCAACAAGGAAACAGTTTAAAAGATTTTTCAGCAGGGGAAGCAATTAATAATCAACAACTCTTAACTTTAGAAGTAGATATTTTAGCGTTAGCAGCTTTAGAAAATCAAATTACTGAAAATAACGCGAATTTAGTTTTAGCCAAAACAATTTTAGAGCTAGCCAATGGTCCAATCAACCATCAGGCTGATAAAATTTTAGACGCTAAAAAAATTGTTGTTGTGCCCGATATTTTAACCAATGCTGGAGGAGTTATTGCGAGTTATTTTGAGTGGGCTCAAAATCGTACCGGGCAAATTTTAGATGATGAGTATTTGCAAAATTTATTAGCTAAAAAAATGAAAAACGGTTGGCAAAAAATTTATCAAGTTTATCAATCCAGTGCTGGTCAAACCAGTTTACGTCAAGCCGCTTATTTATTAGCTATTAAAAGAATTTTAGCGGCTCATCAGTGGCGCAACCATTAATTGATTATTAAGAAGTCATTAGTTATAAATAATAAAAAACCCCGGTAAATCCGGGGTTTTTTGAAAACTTTAAACTTGATTATTTAACCACAACTAGCATCAGTGTTGGCCCCTGTTGTGTTATAACCAAAACCAGGAGAGGGCGCGGTGTTTGGTAATTGAGTGTTGCAGGATTCCGGGGGGTTATTAAAGGCACTGCAAATAATTTGTAATAAGGAAGCAGAATCGCGGGAAGCAGGAACTTCTTGACCATTAATAATTAAAGTTGGTGAACCAGAGACTCCATATAAATCCACTTCTGATTTATGAAGATTAAATCCCGGATAATTACCTCGCCAATCTACCTTATTATTATAATTTTCAGTAATTTTAAATTCAGCGTCAGTTTCTGTTATACAGCTATTAATTGTTGATTGATTAGTTACATTTTCGTCTAAACATGAAGCGGATTGACCGTCGGCTAAAAAGCATTCTAGATAATTTAAAAATTCATCAGGATTATTTTTTTCTATACAATATTGTAATAAATTTTCATCTAATTCTTGTTTGTCATGCATGGCATAATCAACATATTTTTGTTGAAAATCAATACTATCGCCTAAAACTTCCAAGGCTGGTAAAATTCCTTTTTGCATCTGAGTTCCATAAGGACAATAAGTCATGACAAATAGTTCTACTTGCGGACGATCAGATTTTGGTAAATCTAAATTTGATATATCAGCAGCATTATTTAACTCAGCCGCTTCTTCTTTAAATTCTTCAATATTTAAAGCTTGAGGAAAAAATAAGCGACCATCCTTAGAAATAAAAGATTCAATTGGTTCCTCAGAACCAAAAGTAATTTTTAAACGATAGAGATCATAAGCTAAGCCGTCGCTCCGAACTGAAGCTTGCATACCATCCATCATTAAAAATTCGTTAATAAAATCTTCTGCGACCACTCTAGCTTCCTCCGGTTTAATGGTTTTACCGGGTTTATAAGCTAATTCTTCATTAGAACCTTCAGAGCCGCAAGCGGTTAAAAATAGGGCGCTCGCTAAAATAGCGACCATCGCCAATAAGCCAAATTTTTTTGTCATATTATTACTTAATTATTATTTTTTTAAGCTTTTATATTATAAATTAAAGAATTAAAATAGTCAAAATTTTTCATCAATAATTATTTAATGGTGTTTAGAATATTTTGAAAGTCAGTCGGTAGTTTATGAGAAAATGTTTGTTTCTGACCAAGCAGATCATTAAAAGTTAAGTGGGTGGCTTCCAAGCAAATACGTGGTAAGTTTAATTTTTTGTTTTTGAGGTGGTATTTATTCGATCCATAAATATTATCGCCAACAATGGGATGCCCGTAAGCATTTAGATGAACTCTAATTTGATGGGTGCGACCGGTTATAATTTTTACATTTAAATAGGTAAAATTAATAAATCTTTTTTCTACAAAAAATTCAGTTAGTGCCTCCCTGGCTGACAGTAAGGCTTGGCGATTTCCTAAATTGCGACGATGATTATTGTGATAAATTTTATTTCCAACTAAAGGAAGAGCAGCCATTTTATCCCCTTGCTTGGACCGAGTAATGGGAAAATTAATTATTCCCTGATCAGCAATAACTTTTCCGTAAACCAAAGCTTTATATTGTTTATCAATTAAACGCTCTTTAAATTGGTTTTTAAAAAATAAAAAACTTGTTTGGTTGCGAGGAATAATTAATAAACCACCGACTTCTTTATCCAGGCGATGAACAATCCCTGGTCGGGCAGGATCTTCCCCTACTTTTTTTAATTCTGGAAATTTTTTAACTAAAATATCCGACATGGCCTCTTCTTTAACCCCTTGACCGCCATGAACAATTAAGCCAGCCGGCTTGTAAACAATTAAAAAATCCGTTGTTTCCGCTATAATTTTGATTGATTTTATTGTTTCAGTGATCATAAGCTCAAAACCAACATTAGGCTTTATTTTTTAAGTTAGGTTTGTTATAATTTTAATACTATTAAATTATAACAAATATGTCGCATACTAAAAAGCGTATTTTATCTTTTTCCCTATTATTTCTATTTGGAATCATTAGACTTACTTTAGTCTCGATAGCTCCTAGTGTCAATGCTCAACAGCCGCTAGTTGATGGACAAATTATTTTTCAAGAAATTGGAGGAACGGCTTATGGTCAATCAGCTCAACCACAAGATATTCGAGTGACTGTAGTAAGAATAATTAATGTTATTTTAGGTCTTTTAGCGATTATTTTCTTAGTATTAGTGGTTGTAGCAGGAATTAAATATATGATGTCCGGTGGTAATCAAGATAAGGCTGGAGAAGCTTTAAAATGGATTAAAAATGCAGTTCTTGGTTTGATTATTACTGTTTTTTCTTGGTCAATTAGCTTTTTTATTTTACTGCGCCTACGAGCAATTACTCGGGGTGATGTCAATTATATCAATCCTTCAGAAAATATTTTTTAAAGATATTTTTGACAAATTAGACCTAGTTTGCTATATTATTACCGAAAGCTAGTTGTTTATACAATTAGCTTTTTCTCTATTAATTATTTTCTAGCCTAATTATTAGGCAATAAATTTATGTCAGATTTAAGCAATGCTATTAAACAGGTGTGCGAAGAAAAAAATCTTGATTATGACGCAGTGGTCTCTACAATTGAGCTGGCTTTGGCGGCTGCTTATCGGAAGGATTATGGCGAAAAAAATCAAAATATAAAAGTTGTTTTTGATCCTCATACTGGAAAATCAGAGATTTATGATGTAAAAACTGTGGTTGATAATTTGCCTGAAGAAGAAGAGCAGGAAATGCGCCGTCGCTTGTATGACCCTACTTATAAAAAAGAAGTAATTGAAGAAAAAGAATTGCCAGAGGGTGAAGAAAAAGAAAAAAAGTTTAATCCTAAAACTGATATTCAATTAAAAGAAGCAATGATTTTGAAGCATAGTGCTCAGATTGGTGAAGAGTTAATGACTGAATTGCCAATTCCGGATTCTTATGGCCGCATGGCTGCTCAAACGGCCAAACAAGTAATTATTCAAAAATTGCGGGAGATGGAGCGTGATATGATTTTAAATGAATTTAAGAGTAAAGAAAAAGAAGTAGTTGGTGGCGTAGTTCAGCGTCGTGAAGGTCGTCTGGTGTTTATTGATTTAGGAAAAGCAATTGGTATTTTACCCTCTGAAGAGCAAATTTTTAATGAATATTATCGACCAGGTGAAAGAATTAAAGTTTTTATTAAAGAAGTCAGAGATAGCGGCAAGGGTCCAGAAATAGTTTTGTCACGTCGTTCTGAAGAGATTTTAAAGAAAGTTTTTTATTTAGAAATTCCGGAAATTGCCAATGGTTTAGTAGAAATTAAGGGCGTCGCTCGGGAGGCTGGTTCGCGTTCTAAGGTAGCGATTTATACTGAAGCGGATAATGTTGACCCCGTGGGCTCTTGTGTTGGTCAACGAGGGGCTCGCATCCAAACTATTATTAGTGAACTTGGGGGTGAAAAAATTGATATTATTGAGTATAACGAAGATCCAACCCGTTATATTACCAATGCTTTAGCGCCGGCTAAAATTTTAAATTTAGAATTAAACGAAGAAGAACATAAGGCCGTGGTTAAAGTTAGCTCTGATAAGCTATCATTAGCAATCGGTAAAAATGGTCAAAATGTCCGGTTAGCTGCTCGGCTTACTGGTTGGAAGATTGATATTATTGAAGCTTCTCCTGAGGGTGAGAAAAAAATTGCTGATAGTGAATCTGGTGTTGAAGAAGAAATAGATATTCCTGTTGCTGAATTTCCAGATAACGCTGAATCTCCAGAGAATACTGAAGCTTCAGATAATGAAGAAACTACTACTAACGAAGCGGCAGTTGAAGAGGGTGTTGTTGAAAAAACTTCTAGTAAAAAAACTAGCAAGAAAAAAACTACTAAAACAAATAGTAAGTCTGATACTAAAAAGTTAACTGATAAATCAACCAAAACTAAAAAATAATTTAAATTAATAATTAATCAAACATCCAGCTCAATGGATGTTTGTCCAGTTTTTATGTTAATTAATTTTCTCATTTTGGCTAGTGCATTAATTGCTTTAGCCTATGGAGCTATTTTAATTTTTTCAATTTTACGTCTACCTGATGGTAATGAAAAAATGAAAGCGATTGCTCAGGCAATTCAAGAAGGGGCTAATGCCTTTTTAAAACGTCAATATCGGGCAGTCGGGATTGTAGCGGTGATTTTATTTTTAATCCTTGGCTTTATCCCTAGCCTTGGTTGGTTAACAGCGGTTGCTTTTTTATTAGGAGCAATTTTATCTGGTTTAGCTGGCTACATTGGAATGTATGTTAGTGTTCGGGCTAATGTGAGAACCACTGAAGCAGCCCGTGGCGGCTTAAAGAAGGCTCTCCAAGTAGCTGTGCGCGGTGGCAGCGTTACGGGGATGCTAGTCGTTGGTTTAGCTTTATTAGGGACATCTGGTTTTTATTTTATTACTGAAGATTTGCGAGCTTTAATTGGTTTTGGTTTTGGTGGTTCTTTATTATCAATTTTTGCTCGTTTGGGCGGCGGTATTTATACAAAAGCAGCGGATGTGGGCGCTGATTTGATTGGTAAGGTAGAATCTGATATTCCAGAAGATGACCCTCGTAACCCGGCAGTAATTGCTGATAATGTTGGTGACAATGTTGGTGATTGTGCCGGGATGGCGGCTGATTTATTTGAAACTTATGCGGTTACTTCAATTGCCTCTATGGTTTTAGGCTCTTTGTTGTTTCCTGGAAATGCCCAAATTATTGTTTACCCCTTAGTTTTAGGAGCGGTCTCAATTATTGCTTCAATTGTGGGAGTCTTTTTTATTCGTTTAGGAAAAAATAAAAATATTATGCAAGCCCTTTATAAGGGCTTACTGGCGGCTGGTTTATTATCAGCTATCGCTTTTTACCCGCTTACTAACTGGCTAATGGCTGATAATGGTCAGTATGCCCCTTGGCAAATTTATTTAGCTGGTCTAATTGGTTTAGCGGTAACTGCCGCGATGGTCGTGATTACTGAATATTATACCTCAACAAAATATAAGCCAGTAAAAGATATTGCGGAAGCTTCGACTACTGGCCACGGTACTAACATTATTGCTGGCTTAGCTGTTTCGATGAAATCAACTGTTTGGCCAGTCTTAGTGATTGTGGCGGCGATAATTGGTGCTTATTCTTTAGCGGGCCTATATGGTGTTGCAATTGCGGCCACGGCGATGTTATCTTTAGCAGGAATTATTGTGACGATTGATTCTTATGGGCCAATTACTGATAATGCTGGAGGAATTGCTGAGATGGCTGAACTAGGTGAAGATGTGCGTAATGTGACTGATCCTTTAGACGCCGTTGGCAATACTACCAAGGCAGTAACCAAGGGTTACGCCATTGGCTCAGCGGCTTTAGCAGCTCTCGTTCTTTTCGCCGACTTTACTCACTTATTGCCGGATACTTATCAATTTTTAATTAACGATCCTTTTGTTTTAGCCGGTTTATTTATTGGTGCCCTTCTCCCTTATTATTTTGGGGCCTTAGCGATGAAGGCAGTGGGCAAAGCTGCCGGCTCAGTGGTTGAGGATGTTCGCGCTCAGTTTAGAGAAAAACCAGGAATTATGTTGGGGACTGATAAACCTGATTATGGTCGAACAGTTGATATTGTCACTAAGGCTGCCCTGAAGGAAATGATCGTACCGGCCCTAATTCCTGTTTTGTCACCAATTTTAGTGATGTTGATTTTTAGATCTTATGGAGTGGAAGTCTTGGGAGGAATGTTGGTCGGCTCGATTGTTACTGGTATTTTTGTCGCGATTTCGATGACTTCTGGTGGCGGTGCTTGGGATAATGCTAAAAAATATATTGAATCCGGTCATTTTGGCGGCAAAGGATCAGACGCTCATAAGGCAGCGGTGACTGGTGATACAGTGGGTGATCCTTATAAAGACACTGCTGGCCCAGCAATTAATCCAATGATTAAAGTTTTAAATATCGTTGCTTTATTGATTGTTAGTTTATTGCTGTAATTTTTTAATATAATAAAAGGAAAAGGCTCATATTATATGAGCCTTTTTTAAATCAATATATTTTTAGTTTTGTCAATAGATTAATCTTTTTTATACTTATATAAGCCAATTTTTAAATATTGATTTTTTTTATTTTCCTTGTTATAATAATAAAAATTAAGATAAACCTAAGATGACCCTTTAGCGGTCTCTTTATTAAAATTAAAGATATTATGCAAATTAATAAACAAGATTTAGAAAAATCACAAATTGAATTAGAAGTTACCTTAAACAGTGATGAATTTAAGCCTTATTTAGAAAAGGGCGCTCAAAAAGTGTCTGAACAAATTAAAATTGAAGGTTTTCGCCCAGGTAAAGCGCCTTATGAAATAATTAAACAAAAAGTTGGCGAAATGACAATTTTAGAGGAAGCAGCTAATATTGCTGTTCGCTTAACAATTGATCAGGCTATTAAAGATAATTTAGGCGACAAAATTCCAGTTGGCCAGCCCCAGGTAGAAATTAATAAATTGGCTCCTGATAATGACTTTATTTATAAAATTAAAATAATGGTTTTGCCAACAGTTAAACTTGGCGAATATAAAAATTTAAAAATTAAATCCGAGGAAGTAAAAGTGAGTGCCGATGAACTGGAAAAAACGCTGGGTCAATTGCAAGAAATGAAAGTTAAAGAGGCGGCTAAGGCTGAGTCGGCTGTAAAGGGGGACAAACTAATTGTTGATATTGCGATGTTTTTAGCCGGCGTGCCAATTGACGGTGGCCAAGCAAAAGATGCTCAAGTAATTTTAGGAAAAGATTATTTTTTACCTGGTTTTGATCAAAATTTAATAGGCGTTAAAAAAGGAGATGTTAAAGAATTTTCCCTTGACTACCCCAAGGAGCATCATCAAAAAAACTTAGCTGGCAAGAAAGTCGATTTTAAAGTGACTGTTAAAGAATTATTTGATCGGCAAGTACCCGAGTTAAACGATCAGCTAGCTCAAGATTTGCAGTTTAAAGATCTGGGTGAATTAAAAGAAGCAGTTAAGAAAAATATTATTACTGAAAAAACCCAGAAACAAGAATTAAAAACTGAAAAAGAAATGTTAGAAGCTTTAATAAAAAATAGTCAGTTTGATGACCTGCCAGATCAGTTAGTAAATAGCGAAGCTCAATCAATGCTCTTAGAAATGGAAAGAAGTATTCAGTCTCAGGGTGGTAAATTTGAAGATTACTTGCAACACCTTAAAAAAACCAAAGAGCAATTACTATTAGACTTTGCTCCGGATGCAATTAAAAGAATAAAAATCGCTTTACTATTAAGACAAGTGGCTGACCAAGAAAAAATGATTGTCACCGAAGAAGAAATTAATCAGCGGTTAACCGAATTAAAAAAAACTTATGCCGGTCAAACAGAGGCTCTAAAAAACTTAGACAGCTTAGATTATAAAAGACATTTAGCCAACGCTTTACTGAGTGATAAAATAATTAAACAACTTAAAGATTGGAATTATGCCGATTCTGGCCAAAAATAAAAGAGCCCATTTTGATTATGAATTCATTGATAAATATGAGGCTGGTTTAATGTTGCTTGGCTATGAAGTGAAGGCAGCTAAAGAGGGACAAGTTAACCTGAGCGGCTCTTATGTTGCTTGGCGGCAAGCTAGTAAAGGACCAGAATTATTTTTATTAAATACTAGAATTTCACCTTATCGTTTAGCCGGACCTTTAACTGATTATGATCCTTTGCGTCCGCGAAAATTATTAATTAATAGATCAGAAATTAATAGTCTAATTGGCAAAACTCAAACCTCGGGCTTGACATTAATTCCGGTGAAAATGTATACTAAAAAAAGTTTAATCAAGTTAGAATTCGCTTTAGCTAAAGGTAAAAAAGCCTTTGATAAACGAGAAAGTATTAAACGGCGAGAACTTGATAGACAGGTTAGAACTTTAACAAAAAGACGCTTGAAGTAGGGGATGTCGGGCTTCGATAATAAGCATTAATTTGAGCATTCAAAGCGTGTTTTGGTTACCACGTAAAAATAACCTAAAAACAATAATTGCCAATACTGGCAAAGCGTTTACCTGGAAAGTTCCAAGTTACGCTCCTGTTATGGCTTAATAAAACAAGCCCATAACCATCGGCTCAGCCGGGTCTCACGGTTGATCACCGGTGTCATAAACGAGACTTAGAAATAAATAGAGCTTTAATATTTATTTCGAAATCAAAATAAGCTCGTCTTGTTCGCTTTTGTTCGATTTTTGATGAACAAGATCAAAAAAAATAAATCGAACTATTTTTGTAAAAGTGTTCAAAGGAACTTATTAGACATGGGTTCAACTCCCATCATCTCCACAATTATTTTATTAGCCGCGGTGGCGGAATTGGTAGACGCGCTGGACTTAAAATCCAGTTGTAGAAATGCAGTGCGGGTTCGATTCCCGCCCGCGGCACTTAGCCGTTTTTGAGCGATAAAAATAATTAAGCGGGTATCGTATAGTGGTTATTATGCGACCTTGCCAAGGTCGAAAGACGGGTTCGATTCCCGTTACCCGCTCATAAAGAAAAAGACAGGATTTTATTCTGTCTTTTTCTTTATGTTAGATGAGTGCCACGGGAATCGAACAAGCGGCGAGCGAGTCTTGAGCGAGAGCGGAAGCTCGAGCGAAAAGGAGAGCGACGCTAAGCCCGAGCTAGCGTAGGGCTTAGCGGCCGGTCTGGACAAGTGAGCCCGCTCGGTTTCTGCGAGCGGGCGAAGGCGTAATTCCCGTTACCCGCTCATAAAACAAAAACAGCCTGAAAAGGTTGTTTTTGTTTTATGAAAGATAATGTCGGGAATCGAACATAGTTTTTTTTGTTTCTTTTAAAAGATTTGTTTTTGTATTGACAACTTTTCAATTTTTCCATAAACTAAAATCCTTGTTCTTTAAATAATTTTATTTACCTCCAAATTATCTTACCATGAGAGAATATCATGCTAATATTCTACAAAAAATGAATGAAGGCTGGGAAAAACAACGAGAATCTTACCCTTATTATATTTTTTTAAGGAAGAATGGCCAAGAACTAAAAATGGCCCTTAAAACTGGTAATCTTGTGCGCGGACCCTATGACGCTCCACCACCACCTCTTCAGAAAAAATAAAATTATTTTTACCAACAGCTCATTCTGAGCTGTTTTTCATAAAATTAGGAATTAATTTGACTAACTTTAGTTTTTAAGCTATAAAATTAACAGAAGACTCCTCTCTTAAATTTTTAGTATTTATAATCTCATGAGAATTAAATTTCATCGCACCGAAAAAAAAGAAAAACAAATTTTTAAAATAAATAAGCAAATTCACGCTTCTCAAGTATTTTTGATTGACGAAACCGGAGAAAATGTTGGTGAAGTTAGTTTAGAAGAAGCTTTGAACATGGCTCAAGACCTTGACCTTGATTTGGTTGAAGTTAATCCTAAAGCCCAGCCACCAGTAGTAAAAATTGTGGACTTTGGTCAACTAAAGTATCAGTATGAAAAAAAACAGCATCGTCAAAAAATGATGCAAAAAAAAGTAGATACTAAAAACATTCGTTTATCTTTTCGGATTAGTAGTCATGATTTAGATATGAGGTTAGCCCAGGCGGAGAAATTTTTGAATAAAGAGCAAAAAATTAAAATTGAATTAATTTTACGGGGACGTGAACGCCAACACCTTCAAAGGGCTCGCGAAATTATTGAAAAATTTGCTAATGATTTAAAAAATAAAGAGAATTTACAAATTGAAGCGGAGCAACCCTTGACAAATCAGGGCGGAAGATTTACCATGATACTAATCAATAAGAAGAAATAATATTATTTTACCCAGGTATTAGCCTGTTTTTTTATCTGAAAATATGCCAAAAATAAAAACCCATAATGCTACCGCTAAACGATTTAAATTAACTGCTTCTGGCAAGCTAACTAAAAGAAAGGCTGGCCAAGATCATTTTAATTCTCAAGAATCTGGCAATACTACTCGTAAAAAAAGACGAGATATTGCTGCTGATCACACTTTAACACATACCATTAAAACTTTGACCCCGTACCGTTAATCGTCGGTCATTGTTGTTATTAAAAATATGCCAAGAGTAAAAAGAGGCACCACCCATGTTAAAAGACGACGCAAACTATTAAGCCAAGTCAAAGGTTATAAATGGGGGCGCAAAAATTTAGTTAAGTTAGCCAGCACCGCCCGCACTTTAGCCGGTGCCCATGCTTATCGTGACCGTCGTTTAAAAAAACGAACTGCCCGTGGTTTGTGGCAAATTAAAATTAATGCTGCTGCCCGCGAAAACAGTTTATCTTATTCTAAATTAATTAATCTATTAAAAACTTCTCAAGTAGTAGTTGATCGTAAGATTTTAGCTGATTTAGCTGTTAATAATAAAAAAGTTTTTACAGCCCTGGTTGAACAAGTACAAACAAAGCCAACAGCGGCTAAACAAACACCAGTGCAACAAAAATAAAATTTATGTCTTGGCTTAAAATTGCTCAAATTATTATTCCTATTTTACTAATTACCTTTATTTTAATGCAAAATCGTGGTACCGGTTTAGGTAGCACTTTTGGTGGTAGTGGCGGCGTTTATTTAACCAAAAGAGGTTTAGAAAAAAAATTATTCATTGCTACCATTGTAATGGCTGTTTTATTTTTTCTCGTATCTTTAGCTAGTTTAGTTTTATAAGTTTACTAGCCCCCAGTTTTTTAGTTGAATTTCATTGTGGACTCTCTTCAAACACAATTTTTTAAATTTTTTATTAAGACTAAAAAGAAATTAGTCCGTTTTTTGTCATCAATTAAGTTATTTATTTTTAATAAAAAAAGCAATCAAGAGCAATTAGATAAAAATCTTATTTATTCTTTATCAGCTAGTAATATTCCCAATCAAGAACAACTAAGACAGGTTAATCGATTATTATCTAAAAAAGAAAAAATTATTATTTTAGTTTGTGGTATTTTGTTATTAGCTAACTTAATTTATTTAGGTCATCGCGCGTATAATCGTTATTTTCAGTCCTTCCCTAAGAGTGGAGGGATATATGTTGAAGGAGTTTTGGGCTGGCCTCGGTTTATTAATCCTTTATATTCTAGCGACCGAGACGTTGATGCTGATTTAGCTAAATTAATTTATTCTAGTCTCTTTACTTATAATAACTCCGGAGAATTAGTTGGTGATTTAGTGACTGATTGGGAGGTGTCTGAGGACGGTTTAGAATATTTAATTAATATTCGTTCTGACGTGAGGTGGCATGGCGATGGAAATTTAACGGCTGATGATGTTATTTTTACTTTCTATTTAATGAAAAACCCTAATTTTCGCTCTCCTTGGCAGCGGCAATTAGTCGGGATTGATTTAGAAAAAATTGATGATTTTTCTTTAAAGTTTATTTTACAAGAGCCTTATGCTCCATTTTTTAATTTATTAACTTTTGGTATTTTGCCGGAGTTTATTTGGGGCACGATTACACCTGACTCCATTTTGTTAACTGATTTAAATTTAAAACCAATTGGCTCAGGGCCCTTTAAGTTTAAATCTTTACTCAGAAATAAAGCCGGTGAAATCAAAGAGTATCGCTTAACTGTTAATTCTGATTATTATGGTCGTCAGCCATATCTTCAAGAAATTATTTTTAAATTTTATTCTGATTATCCCCAATTAGTGGGCGCTTTAAATGATAAAAAAGTTGATGGTATCGCCTACTTACCCCCTTATTTAAAAAAAGATATTTTAGCTAAAAACTCTTTATTATTTCATCACCTAGACTTACCACAAGTTACCGGTTTATTTTTTAATCAAGAAAAAAATAAGAATTTGGCTGATAAAAATCTTCGTCAATCATTGGCGATGGCTTTAAATCGTGATCAATTAATCTCCGAGGCTTTACTTGATTTTGCTCAGCGGAGTGATGGCCCTTTGCCGTTTAGTAATTTTGCTTATAATCATCAATTAAACCCCCAACCCTATAATATAGAGCAAGCTAATGAATTATTAGCTGTCGCCAACTGGGAGTTAATTATTCCTAGCCAACTAGAAAACTCTGAGGAGAATAGTAAAATTATTGAAAAAATTAATAATTTAGCTAATGATCATAATTTAGACATTAATCAGCCCTGGCGTTTACTTTCCCAAGATGATTCCTTCCAAGAAGTTTTAGTAGTTTATTTAAGCTTTCCTAATAACACCGAAAATTTTAGTTTAGCTAATTTAATTAAACAGCAATGGGAAGCTTTAGGTGTTCAAACAATTCTTCAGCCTTTATCTGTTTCTCAGATTACCGAAGAAATTCTTAAAGATAAAAATTTTGAAATTTTATTACAACGACAAATTATTGGTAGTGATCCTGATGTTGCTTCGTTTTGGCACTCAGCTCAAACTCAAACTGGTTTAAATTTAGTTAATTATCGCAATAGTGAAGTTGATAACTTATTGATTAAAGCTCGCCAAACAATTAATGATCAAGAGGCGAGAATTAATCATTATAACCAATTTCAAGAAATATTAATTACGGATTTACCAGCGATTTTTCTTTTTTCCCCGGTTTATCCTTATGTTCAAGATAGACGAGTTAAAGGGTTTTCTACTGTAACAATTAATAACCCTAGTGATCGCTTCTCTTCAATTAGCGAGTGGTATGTAAAAACTTCTAAACGATTTATCCGTAATTAATTAATCACTATTTTTAATTTTTTTCTCTTTAAATATTTTCTCTTTTATAAATTAATTTTTAGCAAATCTTGATGCATTATATAATCATCTTGACTTGCCACTTCAGAAATGATTAGAACTTATAAACCTGGTTTATCGTCGACTAAGACGACTAGCCAACATAAAACCGACCATAAAACTAGTGGCGGCGGTCGGCCTTTTTATGGCAATAAAAAGACTAGTCCTTCAAAAGATCCTCAACGAGGACGAACAGTTATTAATAAAAATAATTTGCGAGTCATGGTTTTGGGTGGTTTAGAGGAGGTGGGTCGCAACATGACCCTGATTGAGTATAATAAAGAAATAATTATTATTGATATGGGCTTGCAGTTTCCGGAAGAAAACATGCCGGGCATCGATTATATTATTCCCAATATTAACTACTTAAAAGATAAAAAAGATTGGATTAAGGGAGTGATTATTACTCATGGTCACTATGATCATATTGGCGCCATCCCTCATATTATGGGAGAAATTGGTAATCCACCAATGTTTATGGGAAAAATGACTGCTGGTTTAGTCCGCAAACGACAAAAAGATTATCGTCAATCACCCCAATTAAAAATTAAAGAAATTGATGACACTCATTCAATTAAATTGGGGGCATCTTTTAAAATAGAATTTCTACGAGTTAACCATTCAATTCCCGATTGTTTTGCTATTATTATTACTACCCCCGTTGGCACGGTTTTGCATACCGGTGATTTTAAGATTGATTTTTCACCAGTTAATGATAAGCCGGCGGACTTGCAGCGGATTGCTAGAATTGGTGATCAAGGAGTTTTATTATTAATGTCTGACTCGACTGACGCTACTCACCCTGGTTATCAGATATCGGAATCAGCAATTGGTGAAGAAATGGGTAAATTATTTGATAAAATTGAAGGTCGAATTATTATTGGAACTTTCGCTTCTCAATTAAGTCGGGTCCAGAAAATTTTGGAGTTAGCCGAAAAATTTGGTCGGCGAGTTAATTTACAGGGACGCAGTATGAATGATAATGTGGAGGTCGCTCACCAAATTGGGTATTTAAAATTCAATCCCCGAATTTTAGTTGATGATAAAGAAGTTAATAAATTGCCAGACAATAAGGTAATTATTATTGGTACTGGTGCTCAGGGAGAAAGCAATGCTTTTTTACGTCGTTTAGTTAATAATGAACATCGAACTATTCAAATAAAAGCGGGTGACACAGTTTTATTTTCCTCCTCAGTTATTCCTGGCAATGAACGATCGATTCAAAGTCTAACTGACATGGTGGTTCGTCAGGGAGCGCGGGTAATTAATTATCGAATGCTTGATATTCACGCTGGTGGCCATGCCAAACAAGAAGACTTAAAGTTAATGATGCGCCTAGTTAAGCCGGAATATTTTATGCCGATTGAAGCTAATCACTATATGTTGCGAGCTCATGCTGAGCTAGCGGAACAAGTAGGGATTTCTCGCGATAAAATTTTTGTCGCTGATAATGGTCAAGTGGTAGAATTTAAAGCAGGCCCTAATAATCAAATATTAGGTAGCTTGACTAAAGAAAAAGTGCCCGCTGAATATATCATGGTTGATGGCTTGGGAGTTGGTGATGTTTCAGAAATAGTTTTACGTGACCGGCGGATGATGGCCGGTGATGGCATGATTGTTATTATTGCTACGATTGATGCTCAAGCTGGAGATATAATTGGTAATCCTGATATTATTTCTCGAGGCTTTGTTTATATGAAAGAGCAACGCGATTTAATTGAAAAAACTCGAATGAAAGTCAAGCAAATTGTTAAAGATAAAAATCCGTTAACACCAGCTGATGATGATTTTATTAAAAATAAAGTGCGCAACGATATTGGTCAATTTTTATTTCAACAAACTAAGCGTCGGCCAATGGTTTTGCCAGTTTTGATAAAAGTTTAACAAGGTTATCAATAGTTGACTTTTTTCCTAATTGCTTTTATAATTACTTTATTAATTAAAGATTCACCTATAATAAAACTCTTAGATTATAAGGCTTTTTAAGCTGGAGGTGACTAAGAGACTCCATAAATTAGGGGTTAAGCTCATTTTTTTGTTATCAAAAAGATAAGATTAATGAGTTTTAATACTATGTCAGATCAGAACACTTACGAAGAAGTAAGTCAAAATCAAGAATTTGCTTCGTTGTTAACTAAAGACGAAAATCAAATTCCTCAAGTTGGCGATATTATTAAAGGTAAAGTGGTTGCCGCTTCAAAATCTGAAGTTCGCCTGGACGTTAACGGTGTTTTAATGGGTATTATTCGTGGTCCAGAGATGTATGTGGAAGTTGAAGAGTATGCCAACTTAAAGCCGGGTGATCAAGCCGAGGCGGCGGTGATTGATGTTGAAAATGAAAAAGGAGAATTAGAATTATCTTTCCGTCAAGTTGGTCAAGAAAAAGCCTGGGAGAAACTACGCCAAGCCTTAAAAGATAAAAGCACAATTAAAGTTAAAATTATTGATGCTAATAAAGGTGGTCTCTTAGCTCGTTATTGCCAGATCAATGGCTTTCTGCCAGTTTCTCAGCTAGCTCCAGAAAATTATCCTCGTATTAGTGGTGGTGATAAAAGTAAAATTTTAGAAAAATTGAAAAATTTTGTTGGTCAGGAATTTGAAGTGAGTGTCGTGACTCTTAATGAAACTGAAGATAAAATTATTTTTAGTGAAAAAGATGTTTGGAGCCAAAAACAAAAACCGTCGCTTGATCTCTATAAGGTGGGCCAAATAATTACTGGAAAAATTTCAGCGATTACTAATTTTGGTGTTTTTGTTAGTTTTGATGAAAATTTAGAGGGCTTAATCCATATTTCTGAATTAGCTTGGCAACGAGTTGATTCGCCCGCTGAATTATTTAAAGTGAACGATAGCGTCAAGGCGGAAATTGTGGGGATTGATAATGGTAAAATTTTCTTAAGTACTAAAAAATTGCAAAAAGATCCTTGGCAGGAGGCGAGCTCCAAATATAAAGTTGGTCAAAAAGTGACTGGTGAAATTGTAAAAATTAATCCTTTTGGTTTATTTATTAAATTAGACGAAGAAATTCATGGTTTAGCTCACATCAGTCAATTAAATTTAGGCGGTAAAGATAAAATTGTGGAAAATTTTAAAGTCGGTGATCAAGAAGAGTTTGAAATTGTTAGCATCTCCCCCGAAGAGCATCGCTTGGGTTTAAAAATTCTAAAAGTTATTAAAACTGATCAAGATTCTGAAGTAAAAACTGATGATGAGGTCAAGCCATTAACTGAAGATCATAATAAAGATTCCCAACCATCGACCGAAGAGGTTGATAAAACCGAATAATTATTTTATCTTTAATAAATTTTATAATTAATCATTTGTGTTGAGGAGCGCTCTAAGTCTAATGGTTTAGAGCGCTTTTAGTGCCTTTGTTTGTCAAACAAGTTAAGCCAGTATATAATATAATTATGAAAAACTTAGTAAAAAATTTTTTATGGGTTTTTGCCAGCTTTTTGCTATTAGCAGTAGTTTTTAGCGTTTTTGTTAATGAACCAAAACCAGAGCCGGCGGGGATTGAGGCTTTAATTACTGCCCTACAGCAAGAAGAGGTGACTGCCTTAACTGTTGTTGGTGATGAAATTTCAGTTGAATTAAAAAATGGTGAAGATTTAAAAGTAAAAAAAGAAGCTAACGAGTCCCTCTCAGCTTTATTAAGTAATTTTCAAGTTTCTCCTGAATTATTAAATGGTGTAAAAATTAGTGTTGAGGATCGTTCTGGCTGGGAGATGTGGCTCGCTACTTTGTTGCCATTTTTAATCCCGGTTTTGATTATTGGAGCCTTTTTCTTCTTTACGATGCGTGGCCTTCAAGGGGCTAATTCTAAAGCGATGAGTTTTGGTCAGTCAGCTCCCAAAGATTTTAATTTAGATACAAAAAATAAAGTGACCTTTAAAGATGTCGCGGGCGCTAAGGAGGCTAAAGAAGAGTTGGCTGAAGTAGTTGAGTTTTTAAAATTCCCTAAAAAATTCCAAGATTTAGGCGCTAGAATTCCGCGAGGCGTTTTATTATTAGGTAGCCCAGGAACTGGTAAAACTTTATTAGCTAGAGCGGTGGCTGGTGAAGCAAAAGTCCCCTTTTTCCACATGTCGGGCTCAGAATTTGTGGAAATGTTTGTTGGTGTCGGTGCTTCTCGCGTTAGATCTTTATTTCAAAAAGCTAAAAAAACCGCCCCCTGTATTGTCTTTATTGATGAAATTGATGCTGTCGGTCGTCGTCGAGGAGCTGGTCTCGGAGGATCTCATGATGAGCGCGAACAAACTCTTAATCAAATTTTAGTGGAAATGGATGGTTTTGAACCCAGTCATAACGTAATTGTGATAGCGGCTACTAATCGTCCTGATGTTTTAGATCCCGCCTTACTTAGACCTGGTCGTTTTGATCGTCAAGTTGTCATTGACCGCCCCGATCTTAAGGATCGTGAAGAAATTTTACAAGTTCATGCTCGTAAGAAACCTCTAAAAAAAGATGTTTCTCTGCGTCAAGTGGCTGAAAGAACTCCAGGGTTTTCCGGTGCTGACTTAGCTAATCTTTTAAATGAAGCGGCTATTTTAGCGGCTCGTAGTAATCGTAAAGAAATAATCATGGATGATTTATTTGAAGCGATTGAGAAAGTAATGATTGGTCCAGAAAGAAAAAGTCGAGTCATTACTGAACGCGAGAAAAAAATTACTGCTTATCATGAAGCGGGACATGCTTTGGTTGCTCATTTTTTACCGAATTCTGACCCGGTGCAAAAAATTTCCATTATTGCTCGGGGACAAGCCGGTGGCTATACTTTAAAAGTGCCCATAGAGGATAGAAGATTGCATTCTCGTTCAGAATTTTTAGATGAACTTGCAGTTTTATTAGCCGGTCATTTAGTAGAAAAAGAAATTTTTGGAGAAGTGACCACGGGAGCGACTTCTGATTTAAGACGAGCCACTTCTTTGGCCCGTAGTTTAATTACCGATTATGGTATGAGCGAAGAGCTTGGTCCAAGAACTTTTGGCGAAAAAGAAGAATTAATTTTCTTAGGTCGAGAAATTCACGAACAAAGAGATTATAGCGAAAAAATTGCCGAAAAAATTGATCAAGAAATTGCTCATTTTATTTCTGGAGCGAGTGATCAAGCTAAAAAGATTTTAAGAGAACAGAAAGACAAGTTAGAGGCCGTTGTGGCCGCTTTGTTGGAAAAAGAAACTTTAGAAAAAGCCGCTTTTGAAAAAATTGTTGGCCCGCGACCAGAAAGAGCCGATCAACAACTCCCAGTAGTTTAAATTTAATTTAAAAAATTTAATTTATTATTTGTAAAATATCAATAACTAGCAGTGCTTTGATTATTGATAGTTAATAATTTTATGGCTAATCCTAAAAAAAGACGAACTAAAAGTGCGGTTGGTAAAAATCGCGCTCACCTAGCCCTTAAAAAGGTGAGTTTAAAAAAATGTACTAAATGTGGTCAGGCAGTTAAACCTCATACCGCTTGTTCTTTTTGTGGTAACTACCGTGATCGTCAAGCAATTAAAACTAAAACTTTAACTACTAAGAAAAAATAATATGGCTAACCGTCATTTATCCCGAACGCTTGCCCTTCAGACTTTATTTGCCTGGGATTTTAATGGTGCTAAAAATGATGATTTAGACCAATTAATTAAGGGAAATTTTCAGAATTTTGCCCCTGATTTTGATGATAGTGGCTTTGTTCGCGATTTAGTTTTAGGAGTAATTAATAATTTAAAAATGATTGATAATTTAATTATTCGTTACGCCACTGAATGGCCGCTCGATCAAATTACGGTAATTGATCGCAATATTTTACGTTTAGGAATTTATGAATTAATGTTAACCGCTACGCCTCCTCGAGTAGTTATTAATGAAGCCATTGAGGTAGCTAAGAGTTTTGGTGGTGAAGCTTCTGGTAAGTTTGTTAATGGTGTTTTAGGAGCTATTTATAATGATTGGCCAGAATCCGAAAAGAAAAAAAGAGATAATCGTTGGGGGGAGACTAGCTCTCAAGAAAATTTAAATAATACAACAATTAATCCTCAAGAAAATTTAAGCAGCAAAACAACCAAATAAATATAATAATTATTAATCTGAATGATTGAATTATCGGCTGGGCTGAGCCGAAACGATAATTCAGCCATTGAGCATCTATGGATAATTTTAAAAAATTAGCCAAGCGGCTAGAAATTAAATTTAAAGATTTTAATTTATTAAAACAATCTTTAACTCATCGTTCTTATTTAAATGAACATCCAGAATTTCCTTATGGTCATAATGAAAGGTTAGAATTTCTTGGTGATGCGGTTTTAGAAATAGTAGTGACGGAATATTTATATCATAAATTTCCCCAAACTCCCGAGGGCGACCTGACTAATTGGCGTGCTTCTTTAGTAAATGCTAAAATGCTTTATATAGTGGCTGAAGAGTTGGGTATTGAAGAATACCTCTATTTATCTAAGGGTGAAGCTAAGGATAAGAATAAAAAATCACGACAATATATTTTAGCGAATGCCGTCGAAGCAATTATTGGTGCTATTTATTTAGATCAAGGATTGGTGGTCGTTAAGAAGTTTATTAAAAATTATATTTTATCTAAACTGGATTCCATCCTAGCCAGTAAAAGTTATCTTGATCCTAAATCTCGATTTCAAGAAAAAGCTCAAGAAGAAAAAGGAGTTACTCCTCATTATAAAATTTTAAAAGAAGAGGGTCCAGACCATGATAAAATTTTTACGGTTGGTTTATATTTAGATAATCAACTAATTAGTAAGGGGAAAGGATCATCTAAGCAAGAGGCTCAAGTAGCTGCCGCTGGCGATGCTTTACGCTTATTTAATTGGTAAATTTATCATATGGATATTAAAGAGTATTTTAAATTAGCGGTTGAGCTTAAGGCTTCAGATCTCCATTTTATGTATGGCATGAGTCCTTTTGTCAGAATTGATGGTCGCTTAAAACCAATTCACGAACTTAGTGATTTACCGGAAAAAAAATTTAATTCCGCCGACTTAAATTTTGTTATTGATGAACTGCTAACCAAACAACAAAAAGCTAAACTTTATGATAAATTAGACTTGGATTGTGGTATTTCAATTAATGGTTTTCGTTTTCGAGTTAATTTTTCTTTTGAAAATACTCATCTAAAAGTTGCTGCCCGGGTAGTCAATAATAATCAGCCTAGTTTAGAAGATATTGGCATGCCAAAAACCGTAACTGATTTATTACAACTTCGTCAGGGTTTAATTTTAATTACCGGACCGACTGGTTGCGGTAAATCAACAACTTTAGCAGCGATGATTAATTATATTAATGAACATCGCCGAGAACATATTATTACTCTAGAGGATCCGATTGAATATATTTTTAAGCCTAACAAAAGCATTATTGCCCAGAGACAATTAGGTGAAGACATGCATTCATTTGCCGCTGGCTTGCGCCATGTCTTACGTCAAGATCCTAACGTTATTATGATTGGTGAAATGCGTGACTTAGAAACTATTAGCACAGCGATTACGGTGGCAGAAACTGGTCATTTAGTGTTGGCCACTCTTCATACTTATAGCGCCCTCCAAACAGTTAACCGAATTATTGATGTTTTTCCTCCTCATCAACAAAATCAAATTCGTTCCCAACTTGCTATTGTTTTGCAAGCAGTTGTTTCTCAAAGATTATTACCGAAAGAACCAGATGGCCGTGTGGCCGCTCGGGAAATTATGATTAAAAATGATGCGATTGCCAACTTAATTCGTGAAGGTAAGGTTGAGCAAATTAAAAGTACGATTGAAACGGGCGCTAATTTAGGGATGATTACTTTTGAACGGCACGTAAAACAATTGTATGAACAAGGAGAAATTAGTTATGAAACGGCCGCTTTTTATGTAAACAAAAACGACCTTGCCTAACCTTTTTATTTTTTGTTAATTATTAGCTAAATTTTTTGATATTGACAATTTTTGTAAATAAATTATAATTAATATCACGTTTTGCTAAAATACTTTATGAGAAATTTTTTATCGAATTATAAATTATCGCGGTGATAAAACTATCGTCTTGACGATTTTTGAAACCGCGCCAAATGCGGTTTTTTTGTTGGTTGAGTCCTCTTGTTTTCTTAAGTTATAGGAAAACAAAAGTGCTTAACTAAAAGCACTGATTGCTCTTTAAAAACTAAATAAACGATAGCATATATTAAAGTAGTATAATTTTTGATTAATTATTGTTTAGCAATTTCTCAATAATTAATTTTACATGCTCGCGAAGGAGCATGGCACTTTTTGAAAATAAAAGTGTGGGAAAATCTCGTTAAGAGTGTATGGTGGATGCCTTGACATAAGAAGACGATGAAGGACGTAGCAGCCTGCGATAAGCTTCGGTGAGGTGGCAAGCAACCTTTGACCCGGAGATTTCCGAATGGGGAAACCCACCCGATTGTAGATCGGGAGCCCTAGACTTTTAGTTTAGGGGGAGGACCTGGTGAACTGAAACATCTTAGTAACCAGAGGAAAAGAAAACAATAGTGATTCCCTAAGTAGTGGCGAGCGAAAGGGGAAGAGCCTAAACCCACCGAACTGAGTTTGGTTCTTAGTTTACTAAGAAACAAGCAGACGGTTCTAGGACCATATGTTCCGTGGGGGTTGCAAGAGGCCATGTTTGTCTCCTAGATAGACAAGGTAAAGTCATAAAAAATAAATTTTAATCGAAGCGAGTTGGAAAACTCCGCCAGAGCGAGTGATAGCCTCGTAGGTGAAAAAATTTATTTCTTTACTATGGATTCTCTTAAGTAGGACGGGACTCGTGAAATCCCGTCTGAAGCAGGGTCGACTATGACCCAAGGCTAAATACTTCTTATGATCGATAGTGAACAAGTACCGTGAGGGAAAGGTGAAAAGCATCCCGAGAGGGAGGTGAAATAGTACCTGAAACCATATACTTACAAAGAGTCGGAGCCTGCTCAATTCTGAGCATCATTAGTTTAGATTTTATAAACATTTAACTAAGGTGAATAGAATTGAGTGGGTGACGGCGTGCCTATTGAAGAATGAGCCAACGAGTTTGTTCTATGCGGCTTACATAAGCTCCGATTGGAGAATATGTATAGTGAAAGCGAGGGTTAATCGCCCGTTCTGTACTTCGCTTTTGGGCAGTAGTTTTTACTAGTGCCTCAAAAGTGAAGTACTTGTCGCATGGACAAGACCCGAAGCCGAGTGATCTAACCATGGCCAGGTTGAACT
>CAYOTM010000006.1:5544-42082 GCA_964406935.1 uncultured Gammaproteobacteria bacterium | reverse complement strand
CAGAGAATTTTGAATCATACCATATACTTTTTGGCGGCTCTCCATTAAGGCCTCCTTTAAATTTGTAATAAATCTGAAACCCGTGCTTAGTTTCGTGTGCCCATATATCACCATTCTTATACATTTCATCAATAACATCCTTTCCTCTTCTCCAAATTCTTTGCTCGCCTCGTGGATCAATAGGTAATATTTCTATTTCAAATTTCTTTTTTGAACTAACCTCTTTAGTTTTAGGATTAAAATAAATAGGATAATAACGATCCGATAATTTACCTTTTTTATTTACTGCAGTGCTATCTATGCCTTGTTTTCTAAGATTTGTAGGACTATGCCAATCCCCATTGCTATCTTGGATATATTTATGAGACTTTTCAGTTAATTCTCTTTCTAAATTTTGTATTGAAGCTTTAGACTTCCCAAAAAATAAAGCGTATTCGTGTATTTGAGCAATTTTCCTTTTTGTTTTGCGTCCACTAGGATAATTTCTAATAGTGACTGTTCCTAAGTGATTTTGCGCCCCAAAAATATCTTCCAATAATTGCCAGAGTCTGGGCATTTCATAGTCATCAATAGTAACACAAATAATACCATCTTCTTTTAATAAATTTTTAGCTAACAATAAACGATGGTTCATAAAAGATAGCCATTTTGTATGCCTATAGGAGTCTTCTTTATCAACAAAATTATTATTATATTTCCAATCGCTCGCTCCCGTGTTATATGGCGGGTCCGCATAAATAACATCAATTTTGCCTTTATGGGTGTAATTTAAAACAGAAAGAGAGTGATAATTATCACCCTCAATTAAAATATTAACTGGTTTGTTCTTATCAGTTTCTATTGCTTTATCTTGTACTTCTTTAATAATTGGAAGTTTGTTTTGACAATCTAAAACAACCTGCTCTTCTTTTTCCTCCCAGACGAGACCGTATTTTTTTCTTGATTTTAATCTTTTTATTTCACTTTTAAGCTCTTCAATCTGCTTAAGAAGTTCTCTTTCATTATTTGGCATAGGGTAGCTCTATACCTCTTTTTTGCTAAATACAAAAAAGGGCGATACAAATGGCTACCACACTTAGGAAATCGGTGAGATGTCCGTTTATGTGCATCTATATCGCCCTTCCTGGCCATAAACGGACGCAAGAAGGGCGCTATTCTCACCGAAAATATTGAAATGTGGTAGCACATTTAATTTACCAATAAAAAAAGAAAAAATCAACCAGGCTTATATTGAGATTTTCATAAAAATATAGTAAATTTAAGATATACTATCTTTAATTATGCGAAGAGTTACTAATTCTCAAAAGCTTATACGCTATCTCAAGGTTCTGATTAATGCGGATGATTTTAAGGATCAGGTAGACAAACTTAGAAAGTTCTACAAAATACCTCTCAATGGATATTCTCTAAGTCATAGACAAAAGAGGGGGGACTTTTCTTTTTCTTCGTTATTTTTATTTCCTAAAGAATTTTTAAATAACAACTCAAAGGAATACAATTATAATAACACGGGACATTTTATAGAAGATGTGATCGCAATGTTTGAAAAATTTAATGAAAATAGGCCCTTTAATATAAATGCCAACCCAGGTCTGTTATTATTAATAAAAGATAGGGTCTTATATGGAAATAATCTTGATGAACGCTCAGAGCAAGAAATTTTTGACGAGATAGAATACTTTATGCAAGAAAATAATTTGATAAAAATATCAAAATCTAACGATTACTGGTTCACTATAAACCTCTTAGTCCAGGAAAAAAAATTAAAACATAGACTTGAAATTGCAAATAGTCTATTGCCTGAGATAAAAAAGTATCCTGTTATTTTAAAGCTTAGCTCCGCTGTAACAAATAATGATTTAAAGGAATATATTAAAAAAAATAGAACAAAAATTCAAGAAAGTATAAACATCTTTAAACACAAGAATGATGACTGGATAAATTTAAGAGAGTTGGGTGATAAACGAAAAAATATTTTAAAAAATATTAACAAAGATACTAAGGTGTCTATAGAAGACGTGAGAAAAAAATTAAATACGGACAGAAAAGTTGGTGATAGCGTAATAGGGTACGAATACATATACCAAGTCAAGTCGAGAGAAAGAAAAAGGAGACAGAAAGTGGTACCCACTTAGTGCGATATAGTAATAATTTTAATTAAATTAGGATGTAGTTATAACAGGCTACATTTTTTTTATTAATTAAAAATTATATGAAATCAATTAACAGACGTTTCCACGCCATACAAGCCAAAAAACCAGATTTATCTTCAATTATCTGTTTTAATGAAGCAGTTTATGGGCAAGGCTTTAGTGGAAAAAATCTTTACTATCACTTTCCACTATTAGTAGATAAGGATGATTACGATAAAAGTGATAAAAAAGAAATCCTCTCCTTTATTAGAAGCATCTCAAAAAGGCCTGAGGAGGGTATAAAACAGAGTTAAATTTGCCCTTAAACGCGCAGACTATCGTTTTATGACTCCCAATACCTTTTAACACAATTTTAAGTCAAAACGTTACTTTTATGGCTAGACCAAATAAGAACAATGCTGAGTATTTCAGCCACGATAATTCAATGAGGAATCATCGTAAAATTAAAGCCCTTAGGCAAGACCTTGGAGCAGAGGGTTATAATTCCTATTGTATGCTACTAGAAACATTAACTGCTTCGGAAAACTTTGAATTTACTCTCAAAAAAGAAATGGAATGGAAAATGTTAGCTAGTGACTTTGGCATAGAAACTGAAAAACTAAAAAAAATAATAAGTCTAATGGAAGAACTTGAGCTTATCCAGAACGATAATGGTTTAATTAGTTGCGAGAGTCTCAATAAAAGAATGCAGCCACTTATTGATAAGCGCATAAGAAATAAAGACTTTGCCTCAAGGTTACCTAGAGATGAAAGTGGGAAATTTTTAAGTATCCGCACTAGCGGTGTTTCTGTGGCAGAAACTCCACAAAGCAAAGAAAAGAAAAGTAAAGTAAAAGAAAGTAAAGAAAAGGAGATATTAATTTCACCATCTAACATAACTGAAGATTTTTTAAATAATACTAACTCTGAACACAGGAAAGAGCTTTTTGAAAAATTAACATCTCAAGGTTTAGATGGGGGCCTTGTAAAAGAAGAGATGCTCAAATTTATCAATTATTGGTCAGAGCTTAACAAATCAGGAACTAAGCAGCGCTGGGAGCTAGAAAAAACTTTTGAATTAAAGAAAAGATTAATAACTTGGTTTAGCAGAATAGATTCATTTAATACAAATAGCAAGTTTAATAAACATAAAATAATAACTATTTAATATGGAAAATACTCTAAAAACTATTTTTTATTCCAAAGATGCTCAATTTGAATTAACTGGAGAAGAATTTGAAAAAGCCCTTAGTGTTTGGAACAAGGGGCAGCACTGCTTTATTCAAAGACTAGGAGTTAGTTTGTCCCATCTTTACATATGGGCTGGCCAGAAACCAGCTACAAGAAAGCAAAACCGGGATAAACAGTGGTGCATAAAAAAATACGACAACTGGGTGCTAGAAAGAGACAACAACATAAAGGTGGATTTAAGTTATTATCCTGAGCTAGAAAATAATGACAGTTTAGATAAGCTAGTGTCTGCAAAAAATGACGATAATTAGTCAAATTACTAAGTTTTAAAATCAATATATTAACTAATATTAAACAAATAATAAGAAATTAATATTTGACTATATTGCTTTAATAATTGCACACAAAATTGGCATTTTCTCCTAAAAACTCCAATTTTAATAAAGCCAAATATATTGTAAAATAAGCTAAAAAAGGGTATAATATAGGTGTCCACACAGTTTGCAGACTGTGCCCTATATTGCCCTTTAACAACTAAATGAATATTGGTTCAAATGCTCAAAACTTCATAACTCCAGACGAACTATCCAAACTATTAAAGATATCCAAATCTTCTGTTTATCGCTTAGTCGATAGTCGGGTGCTCCCATTTTATAAATTTGGAGGTAATCTTAGATTTTCTTCTGATGATGTTAGTTGTTATTTAAGTGAAACGAGAGTTGAGCCAATAGAAAAACAATATGAGCGTAATTAAAAGAGGGAATAAATATTGGATAGCTTTTAGATATAATAGGCAAAGACATAGAAAGGCTAGCCCTGATAATACCTATGCTGGGGCTAAAGCTTTTGAAGCTTTACTTAGACAAAGGCTTGCTAGAGGAGAGCCCATTGATTTAGAAGAAAAAAAGACGATAAATATATCAAGCTTTCAAGATTTTTCTGATAAATGGTTAAAGACTTATGTAATGACTAATAATAAGCCATCAGAACAAAATCAGAAAAAGTGTATGCTAAAAAAGCATCTTAATCCTTTCTTTGGGAAAATAGCGCTTGATAAAATAAGCTCCTTGCAAGTTGAAGAGTTTAAATCTCAAAAACAGTCTATCGGTCTTAGTAATAAGTCCATCAACAATATCTTAGGCATACTAGGAAAATGTTTAAAGACTGCTCAAGAGTGGGAGATAATTGATAAGACTCCAAAAATAAAACCTTTAAAAGTTGCTCCCAAAGACCCTGTTTACTTAAACGAAGAAGACTATAATAAGCTTTTAGAAGCCTCTAAAGACAAGGGGATGTTTTATGAGATGCTGTTATTTACACTGAGAACAGGAGTTAGAATAGGAGAATTACTAGCCCTAGAATGGTCTGATATTGATTTTGATGAGAAACTTGTAACTATTAAACGAAATATTGTTAATGGTCACGTTGGCTCTCCTAAAAATAATAAATTCAGAAGAATTTACCTTGCTCAAGATGTATTTGATGCTTTAAATATAAGGAGAAAAAGCAATGGTCTAATATTTCCTAATGTAATAAATACCCATCAAACCAGGTCATCCTGTAGACATAGATTAGAAAGGTTGTGCGTTAAAGCTAATGTGAAAAAAATAGGCTGGCACGGTCTTCGCCATTCCTTTGCCTCCCAGTTAGCAACTAATGGAGTATCTCTTAAAACCATACAAGAACTACTAGGACATTCTGATTTAAAAATGGTGCAAAGATATGCGCATCTAGAACCTGTTACCCTTAAAGAAGCCATCCGAACTTTAGAGCCTAGAGTTAAACTAAATTTAAATTTTGGCCACAATATGGCCACAATCCCAGAAAAGGTAACCGTAAAAGAAGTGATGCAGAGTTTGAAATCTTGAAAAAAGCCCATAAATAAAGCAAAAAACAGACTCTCGTCTGTTTTAATGCTTGGTGGGCGCACAAGGATTCGAACCTAGGACCCCTTCGGTGTAAACGAAGTGCTCTAACCAGCTGAGCTATGCGCCCCCTATTTTTGAGTGGTGTGGGCGAGAGAGGACTTGAACCTCCACGACCTAAACGGCCACAAGCCCCTCAAGCTTGCGTGTCTACCAATTTCACCACTCGCCCCCTCAATTATTTAAAGATAAATTAAGATCGAACTACTTTTTCTTTTAGTTTCTTTTTATAAGTTCCTTTTAAGAAATATAGTTTAGCGCGGCGAACTTTCGCAATTTTTTTGATTTCAACTTTAGTAATTGTTGGCAAATTAATCGGAAAGATTTTTTCTACGCCAACCCCATCAGAAACTTTTCTAACAGTAATTGTCCCACCGGTTTCTTTGTTATGCTTGCGACCAATAATCATCCCTTCAAAATACTGCAAACGTTCTTTTTCTTCGCCTTTAGAATTTAATTCTTTAATTTTTTGATAAATTCTGACCGTCATTCCCGGTTGTAAATCACTAACGGAAACTGACTTGGTTTGTTTGGCTTCTTTTTTTTCGGCCATATAATTAAAATATAAAAAACGAGATTAGTTTTCATCTCATTTCTTGTTTAAATAAGCTTAAATCTGGTCTTATATTATAATCTTACACAAGGCTTGTCAAGAGCTTTTTTAAATAACCATTTAACCATTATTTAGCTTTTTCTTTATTTAATTGCTCCTCTACTGCCGACCAAACAGCCATAAATACCTCCTCAGGATTTAAATTGCTAGTATCTAGCACAAAATCATAATGATTTTTATCATGAACGTCAATATTATAATACTGTAAATATCGCTTAGCATCACTTATCTGACGACGCTCTAAACTAGCTAAAACTGCAGATTTATCAATTAAGTCATGGTCTTCATTACGTTGATTCTCGGCTTGCAGATGACCTAAAATTCGCTGCGCCCCAATTTTTGTTTTAACGTCTAAATAAATCTTAAAAGAGTGAGGAATAAAATACCAGGAAGTTCTTCCCTCAATAATAAAATTGTCTTGCTCTTGACCTAGTTTTTTTTGATACTCATCAACTTCTTGATCAGTGCTGGGGTCAATTTCTCCTAATTTATTGTATTCGGCTAAAGTTAGACCTCGTTTGGCCGCCGCTTGACGACGCAAGCCCCCAATATAGTAATGAGACCAGCCTAGTTTAGCTGCTAATTTTAGAGCAACAGTGCTTTTGCCAGATCCTTGAGCACCGCTTAAAGAGATAATCATAAATTTAAAGTTTTACTTTTATAAAAAAATTATACTATAATATTGAAGTAAAGAAAAATAAACTAATGGCCAAGAGCGCTAAGCTCTGCTTCTTCTTTTTATGTATTTAGAAAAACTAGAAATTCAAGGATTTAAATCGTTCGCCAATAAAAATCAATTAAAATTTTCTGGGCCGATTAATAATAACAAACGAGGGATCACTGCGATTGTTGGCCCTAATGGTTCTGGCAAATCAAATATTGCTGATGCCGTGCGCTGGGTCTTGGGCGAACAAAGTATTAAAACTCTACGGGGAAAGAAAAGCGAAGATATTATTTTTTCTGGCTCTGATAAAAAGAGTCGTCTTGGCTTAGCTGAGGTTTCTTTATTTTTAAAAAATAATGATGATCAAAAAATAAAATTAAATCCTAGTGAAGAAATCATTACAACCGATAATTCCGAGATTTCTCCCTTTGATTATGATGAGCTAATAATTACTCGGCGCTTATCAAGAAGTGGGGACAGTGAATATTTAATCAACAATAGCCGAGTCAGATTAACTGATATTCAAATGTTGCTTGCCAAAGCAAATATCGGACAAAAAACTTATAGCATTATTGGGCAAGGAATGGTAGAAAATTTTTTAAATATCAGCGCCACCGAAAGAAAAGAATTTTTTGATGAAGCCACCGGCATTAAGCCTTTTCAAATTAAACGAGATTCCGCTTTAAATAAATTAGAAAAAAGTCACGACAATCTTAATCAAGTAGACATGTTGCTCTCGGAAATTAAACCTCGTCTCAAAATGCTTACCCGACAAGTAGAAAGGCTGAAAAAACGGGATCGTTTAGAAATAGAGTTAAAAAATAAACAGAAAAAATATTATCAAGGACAGCACCAAGAAATCAGCCAACAACTAGATAAAGTAAATGTGATAATTTTAGAACTAGAAAATAAACAACGAGATACTTTAGGTAAATTAACTAAAATATCAGAAACCAATAAATTACTAGAACAATCAATTGGCAACCCAGAAGAAGAAAAGTGGCAAAGAGAATTACAGGGACAACAAGAAGAACACAACCAACTAATTAAACAGTTAGCTAAAATTCAAGCGGAGTTAAGCACTAGTTTAGAATCCCAAGGAAAATTTGATGTCTCCTGGCTTAAACAAAAACAAGCCGAATTAAAAACCGAACTCCATCGTTTAGAAGAATTGATCGCTCATGAAGAGCCGACCTCTTGGCGTCAACAAGAGGCCGAATTAAAATTACGTTGGCAAGACTTGCAACAAAAATCTGTCCACCAAGAACAACGAGAACAAGAAAAAATAACTTTAAATCAAAAAAAGGATGAATTAAATAGACAATTGGCCAAAGTGGAGATAATTTTAGAAACTAAAAAAAATCTTAACAACGCTGATCAAGCAGGTAGTTTAGAGGCTAAAAAAATTGAATTAAATAACTTGCTAACAGAAATTAATCAAGCCTTAAATGATTTAAGTATTAGTGAAGAAAATAAAAAAAATAAGACGCTTAAACAGGAATTATTTACCTTAGAAATAGAAGTTAAATCTTGGCAAGATAAATTAATTAACTTAAACCAAGAATTAAAAAATAAAGCTAACCAGGGTTTAGGTAAGAGCGCCATCTCCGAAACAATTGATCAATTTTTAAACCAGTTAGAAAAAATTGAGCAAGAAAAAGATTTAGCCACTATTAAAAAATTAATTAATCAGGCAAAGACTGAATTTTCTCATAAAATTTCTAAGGTGATGACTGAGGCCGAGGAGCCAATCTTAGCCCAAATAAAAACTGCTCAAGAAGAAATTATCGCCCTCAATGAGCAAAAACAACAACTCAGCGCTAAATTAAATAAAAATGAACTGATAATAATGAGCCAACAAGAAAAACAAAACTATTTAAATGCTAAAAAAATTGATTTAGAGAATAATTTACAAATCATTAATAACCAATTAAAAGACTTGGCTGGCGATTCAACAATTCAAGACTTAATTAACGATAAACAAAAAATAAATAATGAAATTATTAAAATAGAAGGTCAACTAATTAATTTACAGTCGTCTACTAATAATAATTTAGGTCAGGAAAAGCAAGATTTGCTTAATAACCTAAATGACTGTCGCTTAAAAATATCTTCGCAAGAAGAAAAAGTAAAATTACTAAAACATAGTCAAGAAAATATTAATCGAGAATTAGAGGAAATAATTAATAAAATAACCAAAGGCGAACAAGGTCTAAAGGGAGAGACTTTAACGATTGATCAACAAAAATTAGAAAGCTTATTAACTGTTAATCAGGAAAAATTGAAAAAAACCAAAGAAGCCTTAGTAAAAATTAATAATGATAAACAGGCCAGTAACCGACAATTATTAGTTAACCAACAACAAATTGACGAACTTAGGCGATTGTTGGAGGGCCTAAATTCTCAACTACATGAACAACAATTAATTATTGCCCGCCAGGAAACTCGTCTAGAAGACTTAGAAAATAGCCTTAAAAATGAAGGTTTAAGTCTAGGGGCAGTAAAAAACTTCATCGATGAAGAAAATCTCCAATTCAGCCCAGACGATTTATGGAAAAAAATTAATGACTTAAAAAGACAATTAGAACAAATTGGCGGTATTGATCCCGAGACTGAAACAGAATACGCCGAAACAAAAGATCGTTTTGATTTCTTAAGCCAACAGACAACTGATTTAAGGCAGGCTATTAATTCTTTAGAGCAAATTATTAATGATTTAGATGAACAAATTAAATCCAGGTTTGCTAAAGAGTTTAAAATCATTACTGAAAAATTTTCTCAATATTTTAGTATTTTATTTGATGGTGGTCAGGCAAAAATTATTAAAATTGAAGAATCCGAAGAAGAAGACACCGAAGAAAATTCAGGAATAATTAATAATTTAAAAAGGTGGAAGAAAAAAAGTGCTTTAGGTTTATCAGGAATTGATATTCAGGCGACGCCTCCCGGTAAAAAAATTCAATCAATCGCCATGCTATCAGGTGGTGAACGAGCTTTAACAGCTATCGCTTTAATCTGTGCAATTATCAGTGCCAATCCTTCTCCTTTTGTCGTTCTTGATGAAGTCGATGCCGCTCTTGATGAAGCTAACTCTGCTAGATTGGCTAAAATTTTAGATGATTTATCCAACCAAACTCAATTTATTATTATTACCCATAATCGAGCGACTATGCGCCAAGCGGAAATTCTTTATGGGATAACTATGCAACAAGATGGGGTTAGTCGATTATTAAGTGTTAAACTAGAAGAAGCAATCGCCGCTGAATCTTAATCTATAGTAAAAATTAATATTTTATTTAAAGAATTTTTAAAACTTGTTTGTTAAACTAAATAAAATCGCCACTCATGGGCGATTTTTATTTAATCATTATGTCAACAAAAACCTTGTCAGCTGCTTTAATTGGTTTAGAAGCAAATTTAATTGAAGTCGAAGCTGATTATGGTGGTGGTGAATTAGGCCAAATTTCAATTGTTGGTTTGCCAGATACCACTGTTTCCGAAGCTAAGGAAAGAGTAAGAAGTGCCTTAAAACAATCTAAGCTTGATTACCCCCAAAGAAAAATTACTGTCAATTTAGCTCCGGCCGATATCAAAAAACGAGGTTCATCATATGACTTACCAATCGCTGTTAGTATCTTAGCCTTAAAAAATTCTTTTAAAACAACCTTAACTGATTGTTTATTTGCTGGTGAATTATCTTTAAGCGGCGAATTAAGACCGATTAAAGGCGCTTTTAATTTAGCAATGGCAGCGGCCGATCATCACATTCCGTTTATTTTTTTGCCAATTGAAAATGCCCATGAAGTTGCTGCTATTAAAAACATCACTATCTTTCCAGTTAAAAACTTACTGCAAGTAATCAGTCATTTACAAGGAAAAAATTATATTTTAGCTATTAAAAATGAACCGCGAAAAATTGGGGCTAATCATCAGTCTATAGCCTTAACAAATAACTTTTCCTTAATTCAGGGGCAAGAACAAGCTAAAAGAGCTTTAATTATTAGTTTAGCTGGTGGTCATCATTTATTATTATGGGGTTCTCCAGGCAGTGGTAAAACAATGTTAGCTAGTAGTGCTCCAGAATTATTACCAGATTTAACCACTAGTGCGAAGCAAGAATTAGCTAAGATTTATGGAGTGGCTGACACCCCTTTTCTCGACTGGCAAGACATTAAATCTCCTTTTCGAGCGCCTCATCACAGCGCCTCAGCGGCCGCCATTATTGGCGGTGGAGTTTATCCTCAACCAGGAGAAATTTCCTTAGCTCATCATGGTGTTTTATTTTTAGATGAACTACCTGAGTTTCCTAAAATAGTCTTAGAAAGCTTAAGACAACCCCTAGAAAAAGGCGAGATTAATTTAGCGCGGGCAAATAGTAAAGTCACTTTCCCAGCCAATTTCTGTTTAATTGGCGCAATGAATCCCTGTCCTTGCGGCTATGACGGTGATCCAGAAAAAGCTTGCGTTTGTAGTTTAGGACAAATTAAAAAATATCGAGAAAAAATTTCCGGGCCACTGCTTGACCGATTTGACTTAGTGGTAAAAATGTCACGACCAAAAATTAACTATCAAGCATTAATTCAGCCAACCAACCTGTTAAGCGAACAACAAAAAATTAAACAAGCTCGCCAAATTCAACATCATCGTTTAGGCGAACAACGTTTAAATGCTTATTTATCACCGGCTGAAATTTCGAAAATTTGTTTATGTCAGCCAGCCGCTGAAAAATTATTAAATCAAGCTGCTACTACTTTAAAATTATCTGGTCGCGCTTATTATCGTTGTTTAAAAAGCGCTCGAACAATTGCTGATTTAGAGGGCAACCCTAAAATCAATGAACAACATTTAAGCGAAGCCCTCGCTTATCGTTTCCGTTCATTTACAAATTAAAAAAATCTAAAATAATCGGTGGTTTTATTTACTTCTTGACTAATTTTCTGATATAATAAACTTAGGCTATTTATTAATTTTAGCTAGATTAGTAATAATTATTGTTTATATGAAAAATAAATTTCTTATTATTTTACTACTTCCTTTGTTTTTGTCTTTAATGGGAGCCAGTTGTAAAGTTTCTGACCAGGCAACCACCGTCTCCATGGAACCAGTCACTTTAAATTATTGGCGAGTTTTTGATGGCCCTGACGATTTTCAAGAAATAATCGCCCAATACCAAGCAATGCATCCTTATGTTAAAATTAATTATCGAAAATTTCGATATGAAGAATATGAAAATGAAATTTTACACGCTTTAGCTGAAGATCGCGGTCCAGATATCTTATCAATTCATAATACTTGGATTCGTAAATATGAAACTAAACTAGCACCACTACCAGAACAAACTCAAATGGTTTATTTAATCGCTTCCTCGTCTTTAAAAAAAGAAATGATTCCCGAACTAAGAACTAAACGAAGTTTAACTGTCCAAAATGTTAAAGATCGTTTTGTTGACGCGGTGGTTAGTGATGTCGTTTTAGATGACGGTAAAATTTATGGTCTCCCTTTATCTGTTGATACTTTAGCCATGTATTATAATCGAGATTTATTTAATAACGCTGGCATTACTGAGCCCCCTGCTTATTGGAACCGAACATTTCAACAAAACGTTCGTAACCTTACTAGACAAGATGCTCGTCAAAACATTGTTCAATCAGGAGCTGCTTTAGGGGGTGCCGACAATATTGAAAGATCACCTGATATTTTAGCGGTTTTAATGATGCAAAATGGAGCTAATATGATGACCGGTCGACAAGTTACTTTTCACCAAATACCCCCAAATTCAAGTAATCGAAATTATAATCCCGGAATGGAAGCTTTACGTTTTTATGTAGATTTTGCTAGCTCTAATAAAGAAGTTTATTCTTGGAATGAATTATTACCGAATTCGATGGATATGTTTACTCAGGGCAATCTAGCAATTATGTTTGGCTATTCTTATCATTTGCCCACCATTAAATCTTTATCACCAAAATTAAATTTTGGAATTGCTAAATTACCCCAAATTGAAAATAGCCCCTTTGAAATTAATTTTGCTAATTATTGGGTTGAGGTTGTTTCTAAAAAAAGTCCGAATGTCAACGAAGCCTGGGATTTTATTCAATTTATGACTAATGAACAAAACGTAGTTACTTATTTAGATAAAACTAACAAACCAACCGCCTTAAGATCTTTAATTAATAAACAAAGAGAAAGTAATGAAGAAATTCAAGTCTTTATCGATCAATCATTAACCGCTAAAAGTTGGTATCAAGGGCTCAGACCAGAGGCAGCTGAAGAGGCTCTAAAGGCCATGATTGAAGAAGCAGTTGAGGGAACTAAAAGTTTAATTGAGATTATTAATACGGCCGCTTCCAAGGTTAGTCAAACAATTAATTAAACCTATGAAAAAAATTATTATTCTGGGTCTTATTATTATCTCAGTCTTTACTTTTAGTTCGCCTTTATTAGCTCAAACACCTACCCCAACAACCCAAACTGCCCAATCACTTATTAACCCCAATGATCCAGGTTATAGTGAAGGAGATTATGAATTAGATGATTTTATGAGAATCGCAATTAACGTCAGTAATTTGATTTTAAGGTTTGTTGGTTCTTTGGCTTTACTGATGTTTATTTATGGTGGTTTTACTTTTCTTTTATCAGGGGGAAGTAGTGACAAAGTAAGTAAGGGTAAAAACATTTTAGTGGCTGCAGTAATTGGTCTAGTTATTGTTTTTTCTAGTTTTTTAATTATTAAGTTTGCGCTCAAAACAGTTGGCGTTGAGTGGAATGGCCAAGTTATATCTCAAACAGAATAATTTTTTTAATTAATTATATTTCATGACCCCTGTTTTTACCCAGAAAAGATTAAATAGTGAAGAACAGCCAGGCGAAAAGTTGCGGCAAGCTAGAAGCAATAAACACTTAACTTTGTCGGAGATAGCCGCTAAAACCGGAATTAGGGCGGAATATTTATTAGCCCTAGAAAATGAAAATTATAGCGCCCTGCCTAGCGGTCTTTACAGTAAGCAATATTTTAAAGAATACGCTGTGTTTTTAGGATTAGACCCCGAAGAAATTATTAAAAAATATAAATTATTTTCTTCCGATAATCAGCTAGCAGTTTTTAATCAAAAAATTCTGACTAGCAAGAATTTTCTAGTCTTTCCAAAAATTGCTCGAAATCTATTATTAATACTGATTATTCTAGCTTGCTTTTTTTATTTAGGTTTCTATTTATTAAAATCCCAAGAGGCCCCTAGTTTAGTTATTGATTACCCTACAGAAAATTTAGCCACTGCTGAATCACAAATTATTATTAGCGGCAAAACCGATAAAGAAGCTGAGCTAACTATTAACGGTGAATTGGTTTTGACCAATGAGCAAGGAAATTTTTCTTTAGAAATTAATTTAAAAAAGGGATTAAATGAAATTATTATTATCTCTAAAAAGAAACATGGTCGTCCCCAAATAATTCAACGACAAATCTTAGTTCAATAATTATATGCCTACTAAAAAAACTAATAAATTATTTGACATAAACTTAATTTTGCATAAAATAGGAATTAAAGAGAAGCAACAAGTAGCTGACCTAGGTTGTGGTAAATTTGAATATTTTGTTTTACCAGTAGCCCACCTAGTTGGCGAAAAGGGTAGTGTCTATGCGGTCGATATTTTAAGAGAGGCGGTAGAGGAAATAAAAAAAGCGGCTCTTTATCATAATTTAAAACAAGTAAAGGCTCTTTGGAGTAATCTAGAAATTTTTAAAGGAACCAGGATCGAGTCAGCCAGCCTTGATCATGCCTTAATTATTAATGTTTTAAATCAATCAACTAAAAAATTAGAAATTTTACGAGAAGCTAGTCGCTTGCTAAAAATTGGTGGCCGTTTATTAATAATTGACTGGAAATTAAGCGCTTCTCCTTTTGGCCCCGATCCTAATAGGCGAGTTAATCCCGAAGCCATTAAAGAAGCTGCTCCTCAGTTAGGTTTATCCTTAGTAGAAGAATTTGAAGCTGGCCCCTTCCATTATGGTTTAATATTTAATAAATTATAAAATATATGGAAAACCTTTTAAGTTGGTCCTTTTGGTTTAATTTACGGCCACCAGCCATGCTCCCTCTGTTTAACTATTTATTTATTGCTATTTTAATTATTTTTTTAATCTTAGCGATTGTTGCTGTTATAATAAAAAATCGTCATAAACTTTACCGATCTTTTTGGAAAAAGTTTTATAGTTTTTCAGCCATTAATTTAATGATTGGCTTATTATTATTCTTCTTTAGCTATCAGCGGGCTCCTTTTTTATCAGCCAGATTTTGGTTGGCTATCTGGGGAATAAGCGCTATTATTTGGTTAATATTTTTATTATTAGAAATTAAAAAAATTCCTCTCAAGCGTCAACAATTAGAAAAAGACCAGGCTTTTAGAAAATATTTGCCCTAAATTTTAATTAATTTAATAAAATTAAAGCCCCTAGAAGGGGCTTTTTTAAAAATAAATTATGAATAAAAAAAATTTAGGGGAATTTGGGGAAAAGATTGCCGCTAACTATTTAAGAAAAAATGGCTATAAAATCTTATATCAAAATTGGCGCTATAAACAGCGAGAGCTTGATTTAATTACTCTTTATAAGGGGAAAGTGGTTTTAATCGAAGTAAAAACTCGCCAACAAACTTATTTAATTTCTGAAGTACTAAAACGTCAACAAATTATTAATCTTCAAAAAGCTGGCCAAGAATTTTGTTGTCAAAAAAAACTAAACTGGGAAGGGGTCAGTTTTGACTTAATTCTGATTATTATTAACTCAATTTCTCATCAAATAATTATTAAACATCTTAAAAAAGTTATTTAAAAATCGCTAATTTAACTTATGTGGATATTTATATTGTCTTTTTAACCCCATTATGTTAAAATTATTAATATAAAAATAAAAACTAGAAAGGTGGTGAATTATGAATAAAAAATTATTAAAAGGATTTCTCGCTCTGTTTTTATTAGGCCTTTTTTTGGTCCCAATGATGGGTCAAGCTCAATTAGCCGATCCCTCAATTTACGGACTTGACACTGCTCCAGTTGAAGGCATGCAAACCGCTGAGGATGTTGATTTACAAGAAGCTGGTGGCTCAATTATTGGTTTTGTTTTGGGCTTTTTAGGCTTAATCGCAGTAGCGGTTATCTTAATTGGTGGTTTTAAATGGATGCTATCTGGAGGTAATGAAGAGAAAGTCAGTGGAGCCAAAAAGATGTTAATTGCTGGCTTAATCGGTTTAGTGATCGTTATTTTCGCTTGGGCAATTGTCAGCTTAGTCGTTAACACTGCGACTGGCGAAATCTTAGTATAACCAGAACAGGAATCTTTATATAATTATATTGATACCTATTCTAGTTTTTGTCTTAATTATAACCAAGATAAAAGTAATGAGCCCTCAGCTAGACCTGGGGGTCATTGCTTGAGATGTTAATTTTAACATCTCAAGCAATGAAAAATCTATGAAAAAATCAATCTTGAAATCAATTTTTATTATTGGTTTATTAATGTTTTTAGCCACTCCAGCTTTAGCTCAAACCACTGATTTTTTAGGAATCAGAGTAGTTGATCAAGAGGTTAATTTAACACGAGAAAATCCTAAAGATATAACCGGTAAAGCAATCGGGATTGTTTTAAGTTTTTTGGGTCTAATCGCCGTTTCAGTAATTTTAGTGGGGGGCTTTAAATGGATGCTATCCGGAGGTAATGAAGAAAAAGTTAGGGGAGCAAAAAAACTACTGTTAGCTGGCCTAATTGGTTTATTAATTGTAATTTTTTCCTGGGCAATTACTCAATTAGTTTTTAGAACGGGCACTGACTTAATTGTTGGCGAAACAGGAGATTAAATTACTTTTTTCTTTTTAAAATAACTTTATGTTTTTATTTTTTAACAAATATTTAACTAAACTCGGCGGTTTAGTTTTAATTTTAATAATCTTGTTGGGCAACCTTTCCTTGGTTAATGCTCAAAGCAAAACTATTCAAGGCTTAGATAGCGCAGCTGGTAAAGTCGAGGCCTTTGCGGACCAAACAGGGAGTAATTTCCAAAATAATTTTTTACAAACAAAAACTGGGCAAATTATTGGCCTGGTTTTATCTTTTGTGGGTGTCCTGTTCTTAGTTTTAATGATTTATGCTGGTTTAACCTGGATGACGGCCGGCGGTAATCAAGAAAAGGTAAAAAAAGCTAAAGACTTAATGATTAATGCGATTATCGGTTTAGTAGTCGTTTTGGGCGCCTACGCCATTACTGCCTTTGTTGGTGAACAATTAACCCAATAATAAATAATGATTATGAAGCTTGTTAAACAATTATACCTGGGGTGCTTAATTGCTAGTTTATTATTAATTCCTGCATTTAAATCACAGGCATATAATTTTTTAGAGGATAGCGGGGTTCAAAAAACAGGCGAGTCCGCTGGTTATGATACGAAGAGCGATCAACCAGACCTAGATCAAACAATTGGTCAAAACATAAATTTAGTTTTAAGTTTTATTGGGATTTTATTTATCATTTTAATGTTATACGGAGGAATTACCTGGATGACCGCGGCTGGCAGTGAAGAAAAAGCCAAAAAAGCTAAAGGAATTATTATTGACTCGGTAATTGGCTTAATAATTGTAATTGTCGCTTATGCCATCACTTACTTTGTCTTTGAGTTTATATTTGAGACAACAATGACAACCATTGATCCAAATAGCTCACTACCAGAAAATTAATCTTATATGAAAAAAACTTCCTTTTATGTTTTACTCTGGTTAATAATAACAATGTGTTTTAGTTTGGCAATTTATAATCCAGTTTTAGCCCAAGAAACTCCCCCACAGTCTTTAGCGCCAAATCTCCAAGATGCTTTTGGTGAAGAATCAATTGTTGGCCAAGTTGGAGGAAATGCTGGCTACCAAATAACTAGCGACCAGGAAAGTGAGGATAAAATATTTTCTTTAATTGGCTCAATTATTAGGGTCATTTTTTCCGTTCTAGGAATTATTTTTGTAATCCTAACAATCTTAGCTGGTTATCGTTGGATGACGGCCGCCGGCAATGAAGAGCAAGTCAGTTCGGCTAAAAAATCTTTAAAACAATCAATTATTGGTTTGGTGATCATTGTTTTAACTTGGGGAGCTTGGGTAATTATTGGTCGCCTCGCTAGTCTTTTTTAAAGTATGAAAAAAATTAAAACCACCATCTTAAATTTAGGGGCAATGATTTTTATTTTAGTTTTACCCTTCTTAGTGTTAGCTCAAGGTGTAATTACAGAAGCGCCCGAAAGTGCTTTATCAAAATTAGAAAGGGTGGGTTCTGAGTTTGGTCCTTATGATAGTAGAACTGATGGAAATACGGTTTTTAAAAGTATTGGCTTAATTATTAATTTAATTTCTGGATTTTTATCAGTAGTATTTTTATTTTTAATAATTTATGCCGGTATGAAATGGATGACCGCTAACGGTGTTGAAGAGGAGGTAAGAAAAGCCAAGCAAACCCTTAAACAAGCAGCGATTGGTTTATTGGTAGTAATTGGTGCCTGGGGTATTTGGGCCCTAATTGTTAGTTTATTTTTAAATAATTTAGGTTAAATAATATATGATAACAAATAAATTTAAAATTATTTTAGGTCTGGTTTTAGCCTTTAATCTGTTAATAATGTTTCCGGCAGTTGCTCAGGATAGTAATTTAGGAGATTTAATGGGAGGTGGGGTAGAGAAAGTAATGGGTGAGGCAGGTATTCAGGCCCCTAGTGTTGGAACAACCCTAGCAATGGGAATCCGATTGGTTCTGTCTTTATTAGCCACTATTTTTTTAGTCCTAGTAATTATCGCTGGCTATAAATGGATGACCGCTGGTGGTAACGAAGAAGTAGTAAGAGAATCCCAAAGATCGATTAAGCAGGCGATTATTGGCTTATTAGTTGTACTAGCAGCTTACGGCCTAACTTACTTTATTTTTCAAAATTTACCAATAGATATGGGGGATCAAATGCCAACCAGCACAACTGCCCCCTAAATTACCTAATTTTATTCTTATAAAAAAGGCACCTATTTTATCAGGTGCCTTTTTTTATTCAAAATTATTTTACCAATTATTTTGAATAAAAAGAAGATTATATTTTTGACCCTCTACCATTACATGGGATAGGGGGTCGATTGTGTTGGTTGTTGTGTTTCCAATCCTATTTCCATGCTGAAAATAGCATGAATATATTCCTGGCAAAGGAACCGAAATGACTATTTCCTCTTTGGGTTTTAAATAGATACCCGTTCGCCAACCACTGCTATGGCGAATATTAGCGGTGACTGGACGAACCCAGTCGTTACGCACAAAAATAGTAAACTCACTATTTTGAGTGCTTGTTTGAGTACCCGTAGAAAAACCTGGAGAAACTGAGCCTGATTCATTCGCCCACTTCATTAATAGGTAGGCGGAAGCGGCCTCATAGCCATTCCGGATATTACCAGCAAAATAACTGGTACGATCAGTGTTGCTCATTACAACCAACATATTGTCATGAGCAGAGCGAAGATTGGCAATATTGAACTGCAGAGATTCAATCTCTACGTCAATATTTTTTAAATTTATAGGATATTCCGCACTCTCTTTAATGCCAACCAGCTTAGCTTCTTCCTGGGCTAATTGTTGGTCCAGTTTTTCCAACTCAGACAATAGGTCATCTGGATTTTGACGACTTTCTCTACTAAGTCTATCAATAGACTTTTGGAGGTTGTCAATCTGAAATTCAGTTGATCGTAAATTTCGAACAAAAATCATATCTGATCGAGCGATAATATTCGCTCTTTCCTGGTTGAGTCGCCTAATGCGAGACTCATATTCCTGAATTTTATCAGAAATCAACTGAGATTGCTGAGCAATCTCATAAGAAGACTTATCACCCTCATAGAAGGTGACTCCCCGGCGCCAACTTTGAGCCGAACAAGAAGATTGAGTTAAAAGCAAGGTAATTAAAACTAAAAAAATGTTCCAATACTTTTTCATGATAATAATGTTTGGGTTAAATATTTATTTTGCTTAATTTTAAAGAACGAGATAAAATATCCCAAAAAACTAAAAAAGTTCCTTGAGAATATTCAAAACATCATATCATGTTTTTAAATTAATGTCAATAATTTTATCCCCAGATAATGCCTTGACATAGCTTGCTAGCTATGCTATAAAAAATGGTCAAGAAGCCCTGCTTGACTGTTTAAAAACAGGGCTTTTTTAAACCCCAATTTATTAATTTATATGATGTTACAACAACTAAGTGATGATGTCGTTCCCCTGAGTAAGCGCCACCAAATAACCCTTTGGTTAATTGTGGCCTGCGTTTTTCAGTTTCTATTGTTTTTTTCTCCCGTTCTGGCGGCTGAAGCAGTCGCTCAGGAAGAGTTGGCTAATCAATCAATGGATACTCAGGTTTCTTTAAGCCAAATATCTAAATCTGCTCGGCCAGTTTCTCTGGTTTACGATTTTATGCATCAGCAAGGAGTTTTGGGCGAACCTAATTATTTAGAAAATGACCAAGAATTAGAGCCGGAACTAAAAATGTCAATAAAAACTGAACCAAATATTAGGGTTGTGCGGACAAGTACCCATGTGATGACTGCCTATAATTCTTTACCAGAACAAACGGATAGTCAGCCATGTATTACAGCTAACGGTTTTAATGTTTGTAAGCATGGGATTGAAGATACAATTGCCGCTAATTTCTTACCCTTTGGAACAATGGTGAGAATTCCTGATTTATTTGGTGATCGGATTTTTATTGTTCGCGATCGGATGAATAAGCGTTATTCTGACAGAGTTGATATTTGGATGCTAGAAAAACCAACCGCCATTCAATTTGGTGTTAAACGAGCCAGAATTGAGGTTGTCGAATACCTTAATTAATTTTTTAGAATAAATTATCTCAACATCTTCTTATCTATATTCAAAAAAACACCTTAACAGGTGTTTTTTGATAAAAAAATGATTAATTTTAAAAATAATAAATAAAAATATCCACCATCTTTGCTGATTTTTCCTAACTTGACGACTAGCCTTCGGCCGGTTATAATGAAAACCTTGAGACTGTCGGACAATCATGTCTAATAGTTTTCAGATCAATCTAAAAATCCTGGGCTAAAGCCTAGGATTTTTAGTTATTTGTTTAATATTAGAGAAATAATAAAACTACATAAAAAGAGACAAAAAACCTCGTTTTTTTACGCCTTTTTCTTTGGAGGCAACTGCTATCGTGGTTTTTATCACTGAATCAGGAATTAAAGAAATGCTGTCAATTCCTTGACCCACTAAAAACTCAGCAAAATCTGGAAAATCACTTGGAGCCTGGCCACAAATACCCACCTTTTTCTTATTCTTCTTGGCTTTAGTAATTAACTGGCTAATTAATTGTTTAACTGACTCATTTTTTTCATTGGATTGACCAGCAATATTTAAATTACCACCAGAATCACGATCAATTCCTAAAGTAAGTTGCGTCAAATCATTAGAGCCAATAGAAAATCCATCAAAAATTTTAGCAAAGTCATCAGCTAAAATAATGTTAACTGGCAACTCGGCCATCACATAAACCTCTAGTCCTTTAGTCCCTCGACGCAAGCCTTCTTGATTCATAATCTTTAAAACTTCTTTTCCTTCCTCTACTGTTCGGCAAAAGGGCACCATAATTTTAACATTATTAAGACCCATTTCTTCCCGCACTTTTTTTAAAGCCTGACACTCTAATTTAAAGGCGGGTAAAAAACTAGGAGAATAATAACGACTAGCGCCTCGCCAACCAATCATTGGATTAGATTCTGTCGGCTCAAATTGCGTACCTCCAATTAAGTTGGCATATTCATTGCTTTTAAAATCTGATAAGCGAACAATCGCTGGCTTAGGATAAACGGAAGCGGCAATCATCGCAATCCCATAGGCTAGTCGGTCAACAAAATATTGAGACTTATTGCTATAAGAAGCGGTTAACTCATCAATTTTTTTCTTGGCTGACTTATCAGTTAGTTGTTTATAATTAATTAAAGCTAGGGGGTGAATTTTAATATAATTATTAATAATAAACTCTAAACGAGCTAAGCCAATGCCGTCATTAGGTAGGCGAGAACTAGTAAAGGCAACGTCTGGTTCGCCAACATTCATCATTATTTTAGTTTTTGGCTTGGGCAAATTTTTAATATTATCTTTTTCAATTGTAAATTTTAATTTACCTTCATAAACAAAACCTTCTTCGCCTTCAGCGCAACTAACGGTGACAACTTGTCCAGTTTTTAACTTACTAGAAGCATTATTGGTGCCAACAATACAAGGAATGCCTAATTCTCGAGAAACAATCGCCGCATGGCAAGTTCGTCCGCCCTTATCAGTTACAATAGCGGAAGCAATTTTCATAATAGGCTCCCAGTCAGGATCAGTCATGTCAGTTACCAAAACTTCTCCGGGTTTAAAATTAATCATATCTTTTACTCCCATAATTCGATGAACAGTGCCTGCCCCAATCCGATTACCCACGCTTTGACCAGATACTAAAATTTTACCTCGTTTGGATAATTTATAACGCTCTAAAACATTAACATCACTTAAGCTTTGTACAGTTTCCGGTCTTGCCTGAATAATATATAATTTTTTATTTCGACCATCCAAGGCCCATTCAATATCCATTGGTCGATTATAGTGTTTTTCAATAATCATCCCCCAACGAGCTAAGGTTTTAACTTGTTCATCGGTTAAAGAGTATTTAAGACGATCTTTGGTTGGCACGGGAATATTTTTAACTGGTTTAGCCCCTTTATTATAAATCATTCTTTCACTTTTTTGCCCTAAGTGTTTAGAAATAATTTGACCAGTATTTTTAAAAACATAAAACTCATCAGGATTAACTCGGCCTTGAACAATGTTTTCCCCTAAACCATAAATTGAATTAATTAAAACAACTTTATTAAAACCTGATTCTGTATCAATGGTAAACATTACCCCCGAAGAACCTAAATCAGCGCGCACCATTTTTTGCACACCAACTGACAGATAAACCGAGAAGTGGTCAAAACCTTTATCAGCCCGATAAGAAATTGCGCGATTAGTAAATAAGGAAGCAATGCATTTTTTTACCGCTAATAGCAGTTCTTTCTCGCCCTTGATATTTAAAAAAGTTTCTTGTTGGCCAGCAAAAGAAGCATCGGGCAAATCTTCAGCCGTTGCACTAGAACGTACGGCAACATCAGTGTTATTCATCTTACTTTCTTTAGATAGTTGTCGATAAGCCTTAATAATGGCTTCTTCAAAATCAGTTGGTAGTTTAGCTTGTAAAATTACTTGGCGGACTTTATGTCCTCTAGCCATTAAATTTTTTACGCTGTGAGTATTTAAATCAGCTAAAATATTTTTAATTTCTTGTTTAAGCCCTGCCTCTTCTAAAAAATATTGAAAAGCATAAGCAGTCGTCGCAAAACCATTGGGCACTAATATCCCCTGGCTAGATAATTTTCGATACATCTCCCCTAAAGAAGCATTTTTCCCGCCAACTGAAGGAACATCTTTAATTGACAGGTCTTTAAAAAACTTTACTAATTCTTGTTTGTGTTTTTTTGCCATAAAAATAAATTAAGCCACCAGTAATCAAATTTGATAGGCTAAAATAATAAATAATAAATAAATTTAATAAATTTATTATAGCATAAAATCTTTACTTTATAAAAACAATAGTTTAAACTATAATTAATCGCAAAGATATGACTAATATAGCGAACGTGGCGGAATTGGTATACGCGCTTGGCTTAGGACCAAGTGGGGCAACCCATGAGAGTTCAAGTCTCTCCGTTCGCACTATATAAATATGATCTCTTTACTTCATAATTGGCAACCAACATCCCTAATTTTTCAAATTGGGCCTCTTAGTTTTCACTGGTATGGCTTATTAATTGGTATTTCACTAGCAGCCGGTTTTTTTATTGTTCGTAAATTAGCTAAGTTATTACAGATTAAACCAGAAATAATTGATGATTTATCTTTATGGTTAATTGGCGTTAGTATTTTAGGGGCAAGAATTTATGATGTTTTTTTAGAGTGGTCATATTATCAACGAAACCCTGGGGATATTTTAAAAATCTGGCAAGGCGGAATGGCTATTCATGGTGCAATTATAGCTGGCTTAATTACTATTTTTATTTTTGCTAAAAAGAAAAAAATTAATTTTTTAATTTTAAGCGGCCTAATGACTCCCGCCTTAGCTCTAGGACAAGCAATTGGTCGTTGGGGAAATTGGTTTAATCAAGAATTATTTGGTAAACCAACAAACCTACCATGGGGAATTCCTATTAATATAACTAAACGACCTCTAGAATTTATTAATAATCAATATTTTCATCCCAGCTTTTTGTATGAAAGTTTAGGAAATTTTTTAATTTTTCTTATTTTATTGGGAATCTTTTTTTACGGCCTAAAAAAATTAACAGCAATTAAAACCGGCAGTTTTCTTTTAGCTGCTTATATGGTATTATATTCAATATTGCGGTTTAGTTTAGAGTTTATTCGAATTGATCCCACTCCAGAATTATTTGGTTGGCGCTGGCCGCAAATTTTTAGTTTAATTATGTTAATCGGCGGACTAAGCTTAATAATTAAAGCTTACAAGCAGCCTAAGAAAAATCATGAAATGGTTAATTCGTCGTCGTAAAAAACAACTTGGTTTGCTATATTTTTTAGGCTTTTTATTAGCTATGGCTGGGGCCTTACCAGCTTATATTCAATCAAGTTTTTTAGAAGATTTTTTAGGGATCTCTTGGGTGAGTATCCTCTTTTTATTATCTAATATTATTGCCTTCTTGGCGATTTTATTTTTCCCCAGAATTATTAAAGGCTATGGTAACTTATTCAGTACTAAAATGATTTTGGTAATTTTTATTGTTTCCTTATTAGGCCTGAGTATTTCCCGGACTATTTGGGGAATTATGCCATCTTTTATTGCTTTTAGCTTAGCCTCAACCATTATTTGGATTAATATGGATATTTTAGTAGAGGGGCTATCTAATGACGCCTCAACTGGAAGAATTCGGGCTTTTTATTTTACCTCCCTAAATACTGCTTGGATTTTAGCCCCTTCTTTATCGGCTTGGATGACCGCAAATTATGGTTATTATTTAGCTTTTTTAGTGGCTGCTATTTTTTTATTACCTTTCTTTTTAATTGTTTTTTGGAAAAAAAAATCCTTAAAAGATCGCTTCCGTTATAAAAATAAACCCCTTAAAAAAACCATGCAGGGTATTTTAAAAAATAAAAATTTACGAGGAATTTTTGTGGTTGCCCTGCTATTGAGTATATTTTATAGTGGAGCGGTAGTTTTTATTCCGCTTTACCTCCACGAAATCATTGGCTTTGAATGGTCAGTTTTAGGCCCGATGTTTTCTGTCATGCTTATTCCTTTTGTTTTAATTCAAATTCCGGCTGGTATAATTGCTGATAAATATTTAGGAGAAAAGGAGATGCTCTTTGTTGGTTTAACTATTTTAATTATTTCTCTAACGGCTTTTTTCTGGACTTCATCATTAAACCCAATCGTCTGGGGTGGTTTATTATTTTTTAGTCGAATCGGGGCGGCTTTAGTGGAAGCAATGCGTGAATCATACTTCTTCAAACAAATTAATGCTAATAATATTGATTACATTAATTTCTTTCGAGCAGCTAACCCCTTGGGATACATTGTGGGTTCAGCCTTAGCAGCTATAATTTTAATTTTCTTACCCCTACCTTACGTCTTTTTGTCCCTAGCAATAGTTTTATTGAGTGGTTTTTTCTTTATTTATCCCATCAAAGATAGTCGTTAATAATGAACGTGGACCTTGACGAATAATAATGAGTTTAGCTAATATAATATTATTCCTTGCGGGCATCGTATAATGGTTATTATGTCAGCCTTCCAAGCTGAAGATGGCGGTTCGATTCCGCTTGCCCGCTCAAAAAAACAGGATATCTCAGTATCCTGTTTTTATTTATTAAAAGGCAATATTTAAAATTGACCAAAATCATAATCAACAATTTTTTTTCTAGATGGGCCTTTAAATAAAAAATAGATAGCTAAAAATATTAATTTAAAAATAGTTTTTAAGTGTCCCTCCTTTTCCCAGCGACGAGGAGAATAATAAAAGTAGGTAGATTTAATCATTCGAAAACGATGTTTTTTTCCTAAGCGCCAAGCATAATCAAAATCTTCACTAACCACTATAGATTGGTCAAAACCATTAACCTTTTCATGGGCTGATTTTTTAACAATAATTGCTGCCCCAACTAACAATGGTTTAAAATATTGCGATGGATAAAATAATAAATAATAAATTATATAAATTATTTTAGTTGAATCAAATTTTAAATAAAAACCCGCAAAATCTAATTTGCGACTATTAAAATCTTGATAGGCAACCGTTAAAAAATTAGCTGGCAATCTAACATCAGCATCTAAGAATAATAAAACCTCACCTTGAGCAATTTTAGCGCCATTATTTCTCTGAAAGGATGGGTGACGATCAAAACTATTTACCACTTTACAACCGGCCGCTTGAGCAATTAACCGAGTTTGATCGCTAGAATTACCATCAGAAATAATAATTTCATAATTATTAAAAGACTGCTCTTTAATATTAGCAATTAATTTTGGTAAATATTTTTCCTCATTAAGAGTGGGAATAATAATTGATAACACAAAAAATAAATTAAAAAAACTTAGTAACTACATACTAAACCAAATTAATAATTAAGTAAACTATAATTTTAGGTTAACGAAAAAGCTGACGAGCGAATCGCCAATATTCTGGATCATTGTTTTTATATTGTAAATACCACCACTCAACTCCCCATAAATAAGCCTGTTTAAACTGTAGCTTATAAGCGTATTTTATATTTAGCTTAAATTGATTTAAGTTAAATGATTTATCAGCTTCTTCTTCTGGTAAATAAACCATACTACCCTTGGGTACCCAGGGCTCAGCCTGAAGTTCAATAATCACTCTTTTTTCAGGAGGAATGCCTGCCAACCAGGCTTTTAGACGATAAAACCAGGCAGGCAATGGATAGCGAGTATAGCCAGTTAGTGGACCCCAAACGATTCGGTATAAAGTGCTACCAAAAATATCAGCATACTTAGCTTCTTTGCGCCACCAACTAAGCTCACCGGTAGCCGACACTAAGACTGGTCGATCGTCTAAGCTTTTAACCAGTTTTATTTCTCGACTAAAAAACTCTTCATCGCTGGGCGGACAAACACCAAAAGCATCAAAAAACGGTTCGTTTTCTAACTGCCAGGTGACAATCGCCGGACTATCCTGATAACGCTTAATAACGGTCTCGAGCATAGTTAGGGTATAATTTTGAGTACTAACCAAACCTTCTTTGCTCGCCCAATCGGGGGCATGGCATTCTGGCCAACGAGGCAAACGCCAACCAATGTTAATAATAAACTTAACACCCCTTTTTTCACCCTCAGAAATTATAAAATCATAATCAGTAAAATCAAAAACACCCGGCTCTTTCTCAATTTCATCCCAATAAATTGGCAAACGAATATTCTTAACTTGAAGATCGTCTAAAATATTGAGATAAACCTCTTTCCAGTCTAAGCCAATTTCTTTACAAAATTTAGTAGAAAAAGTAACCCCAAAATAATCAGGGTCTCCCTCAATTTGATAATAAGCCTGACGACTGGGATAAATTTTAGCCAGCCATAATAAAAACAACATAAAAATAAAAACAAAAATTAAAAAAAATCGATTCCTTTTTTTAATCATAAATTTAAGCAGCTACAAAAAATAAACCCAAGGCAATAAAAATAATTGCAATAATTTTTTGCCACAAAATCCTTCCTTTAAATTCTTCTTGGGCTAGGGCTGGCCAAATACTGGCTCCAATTGCACTAAAAATCATAATTAAGGCATATTGAAATCCTTGAAGAGCATTAATAATTGCTACCGGCCCCAAAGAGATAGCGTAATTTTGTAAAATAAAACCAGTTGAGCCTAATAATTGATTACTAATTACTAACCCACCCCGCTTAGTCCGTTCTGTGGGCTTAAAAACTTTAATAATTTGCTGACGACTATCTTTATTTAACAGAAAAAATAAAGTTAAAATAACCGCTCCAATCCGAGTCCATAAGAAAACATTAACAAATTCGTGATAATTATAAGCATGTTTACTACTAATAAAATATAAAGAATAAAATAAACCAGATAAAACGGCTATCCCCAAACCACCGTCCCGCTTATCATGTTGAAAACCTAATTTAATAATAAATTTTTCCCAGACAGTTTGATAAATTGGCAACCAAGCAATTACAAAAATACCAATAATTAACAAACAAAATCCCATAATTTGTCGCCAATCAAACATTTCTTTCCAAAGAAACCAAGATAATAAAAAGGAGAAAATTGGCGTTGAGCCACCAATAATTACTAAGACTCGAGAAGCCTCACCTCGCCTTAAAGCTTCATATAAAAACAATAAAGCAATCGCGAATAAAATTCCGGCTAATAAAAAAAATAAAAACCAACCGATGCCTGGCCAAGTTAAAAACCAAGGAGCTACTACCCACATCGCCAAGCCTAATAAACAAACAATAAAAGTATAAGCCCGACTACTTTTAATAATATTATCTACTAAAAACTTATCAATTAAATTAGCAAAAGCTAAAAATAAATAAGCACCTAAGGCAACGGCTATCCAAGACATATTTAAAAAATTAAATAAACAAATTATTCTTGATTATCATCAAAAAATAATTTTTTAATATTATAGGTACCCAAAGCGGGAGCATTTAAATAAGCGTTCATAGCTGATCGGGCTAACCGTCCATCAACTAACCAATCAAATAACCATTCGTCAACCGCTGTCGGATTCAGCGAATTATGAGCAGCTCCTATAGATAGAAGCCAATCTCGATTTTTATATTCTTGAGCACCAACTGGTTCAGCCATAATTATTGGAAGGCCTAGGGCAGTATAGAAACTCAACTCTGAGGGTTTGGTCCATAAAATATCGGTTCCCCGAAGAGCTTCGTTAAATAATCGAAAATATTCAGCTTTATTGGGGTGATAAATTAAACGAATATTGGGACTATCTTGTAAATTTAGTTTAATAATTTCTGATTGAAAAAATTCATATACATCTTCCCGGGAGCCAGCTACTAAATTCATAGCGATCCGATCAGCTAAAATGGCTGGTTTTAATTTAGTAATAATTTCCACGCCTAATTGTCTTTGAGCGCCTGCACCACCAACCGCAAAAGTAATCGTGGTCGGTCTAACTGGAGAGGTGGGCGAGGCGGGTAAATGAGATTTAAGTAAATCACCATACAAACGTCGATAGTTTTTTTCAGGATCAAGTTGAGCTAGGCGAACAGCTAAGTCGTGTTGGGTAATTTCTCTCTCTGGATTACCAATATTTTCTAAAGGCAGAGGAAAGCCAGTATAAATAATCATTTCAGGGCGCACGCCATACATTAATAATCTTTCTTGAGTAATTTTAGTGGGTACTAAATATTTAACTCGACTTTTTTTAGCATTAGGCATAGCCCAAGCGCGAGAAACATCAGCATCACATAAAACACAATAAATATCTCCTTGATAACCATGATATTCAGCAAAATAAGCAGCCACGAAAAAAGTAGTAATCATTGGTAAAGGATCTTGATTTAAATAATCAATTAAATCTTTACCTAAACCCGATTTAATTTGGCGCATAAAGTTTCTTTGTTGAAGAGTCTGAGAGCTTAAGTTGCGTCGAGGATAAAAATCATCAATTTTTTGAAAATAGTCCATTACTCCAAAAACTGCTTCCCCTAATAACGGAACACGTTTAAAATAGGAAATTTTTTCGTAAATTTCACGACTTTTTTGCCAATATTTTTTTTCTGATAAGGTAATGTTAGGGTAATTATTAGCGGGAACAATCCCCTCTTTACTAATTTCTACTAAAGGATAGGCTGCTCGTTGATGACCATAGCCCATATCCAAAGAAATTAAGTGAACCTTATTAGTTGGTTGATTAATCATAAATTTAAAAATAAATTAACTAAATATATTATATCAAAATAAACAAAAAACAGCTATAAAATAGCTGTTTCTTTTATAATAAACTGTCGGGTTTATTTATTAACTGAAAATTCTTTTTGTAAGTACTGATAGGCGGCCAAAGCAGCTACCGTGGCTTGACCATTAGCAATGGTTATTTGTTTAAAATCACTACTAACTACATCACCAGCGGCAAATAAGCCAGGAGTTTTAGTCATATAATTATGATCAGTTAAAATTTGCCCTGACTGATCTCTATCTACTATATCAGCCACTAAATCAGTGTGGGCAATTCGACCAACCTCTACAAAAACGCCGTCTAAATTTAAAGTTTTTTCTTGTTTATCAATTTGATGGTAATAAGTTAAAGAGTCTACTTTATCCTGACCATTAATTGATTTCATTTCTGCCCAAGTAATAATTTCAATATTAGGACGGTCATAAACATCTTTAACTAAAGAGTCAAAGGCTTTAAATTTATCATTACGATTAATTAGATAGACTTGTTTGGCAATTTTGGACATTACTTCAGCTGCATCAAAAGCGGAATTACCGCCACCAATCACTGCTACCACCTTATCTCGATAAAGTGGTCCATCACAGTTAGCGCAGTAAGACACCCCCTTACCATTCAGATTTTGTTCTCCGGGAATTTCTAAACGACGAGGAGATAACCCCATGGCTAAAATAACCGTTTTTGCTCGATAAGAGTCTTTATTGGTATATAAAGTAAAAAAGTTGTCTGAATTTTTTTCAATTCTTTTAACTTCACTATTTTTAAACTCTGACCCGGCTTTAATAGCATGTTCTTGAAAACGATTAATTAACTCAAAGTTATTAATGTTTTCAAAGCCAGGATAATTTTCAATTTCATGAGCCCAAATAATTTGACCACCAATTTCACTACCAATAATTAAAGTTTTCATTTCTCTACGGACCGCATAGATAGCGGCGGTAAAACCAGCTGGACCCGCGCCGACAATAATTGTGTCATACATAATTTAAAAAATAAAATTTTTTAATAATGTTTTTTGGCTAATATTAAATAAATAGCTAATATTAGCTAAAAAATATTTTAGTCTAGAATAATGTAGACTTTTATAATTATATAATATGTTCCTTCAGGAACATATTATGCTCTAAATAATTTTATAAAATTAGTGGTGACTAATTTTAATTAAAGATTCTAAGGCAATGGGAAGAATTTTTATTCCATTACTTCCAGAAAAGTGCCCCTGTGATTTTTTAATAATAATTTCTGATTTAAGATTGTTCTGAAAATCATTTATATTGTCTAAAGGCACATAAGGATCATTATCAGAAAAAATAGCCACACTTTTATTTAGACGTGATTTAACTTTTTCTAGGTTTATTGGTGCTTTAAGCCATTCATCTGAAACACTATGAACCACTTTATTGTCCTCTAAATTAGTCAATCTTTTAAAAAAACCCGACACAAACACTGCTCCGCCAATAACAGTGTTTTCTAATAAACTCTCTAAATACCTAGCAATTGCTTGGCAACCCATACTATGACCAATAAAATATGTTTGACTATCAACTATTCCAAACACTCCTTTTAGGAATCCAACCTAATTATTAATTCTAGGCTCTTCTGGTTGTGGTAATTGAGGGACCTCTACTAGAAAATTAGGCTTTATTAATTCTGTTTTTAGCCAGGGAAACCAACCCTCCTCCGGATATCCACCCCAACCATGAATAATCAATACTCTTTTTTGTGTCTTAATAAAAAACTAATCAGATAACATTGTGGACCATAAGGGACTTGAACCCTTGACCTCTTCCATGCCATGGAAGCGCTCTAGCCAACTGAGCTAATGGCCCAATATAATTTTGTTCTTTAAAGAACATAAATATTATAAAATAAATAGTTTTAGTTCTTTGAAGAACATGTATATTATTGACAAAAATAAAAAATCGTGTCCCCACCAGGAATCGAACCTGGATTTAGAACTTAGGAGATTCTTGTTTTATCCATTAAACTATGGGGACCAGGTTATAAGGTGAAGACAAAGACTTAATAAACACATCATATAACAAATAATTTATTTTTTCAATAGATTTTTTAAAAAAATAACTTTGACAAAGATATGAGCTTAGATTAAAATTAATAAGAGCGATTCTTATTCATTTTATCTAAATAATCCCACATCTATTAACTATAGATGTTTATAAATTTATGTTTAGCAAAGAAAACAAATTAGAAAATTTTAAAGATGCTGAAACAATTATTGGATCATCAATTAAAGTTAAAGGTAATTTTTCTGGCCAAGGAAATGTTGTGATTGAAGGACAATTAGAGGGCTCTTTAAAGACTAGCGCTAATTTATTAATTGGCGAACAAGCTAAAGTGGTCGCTAATATCGAAGCTAAAGAAGCAATAATTAACGGAGAAATTCAAGGAAATTTAAAAGTAAAAAAATATCTATCAATTGGTAAATCGGCAAGAGTAATGGGTGATGTCCGTTGTGGCGAAATTTCAATTGCTCGCGGTGCTTTTTTAAATGGACAATTAATTATTAATTCTGATAACAATAAAGATGTAGATGAAGAAAAAAAAGAAAATGTTAGTCAAGAAAATAATGATTAATTACAGTATTTAATCTGGTGATTATGAATGTCTATATTTACGACGACTTTTTAAATAAAAACCGCCACCAACGAGCTCTTAATAAAATCGAGATCCGATTAACTGACTTAGGTTTAAATGGAAAAATAATTCGTTTAGGGGCAATTAAAAACATTAAGTTGCTAATTCAACAAGAGTTAAGGAATGGGGCTAAAAACATAGTAGCAGTGGGTAATAATGCTACTATTAATAAAGTAGCTTCGGCCTTGGTTAGTGATAGTTTATACGATTCTTTTTCTCAAGATGTTTTACTATCTATAATTCCTGTTGGCGATAACCAATCAATTGCTAAATCTTTGGGTATTAAAAAGGAAGAAGAGGCGTGTAACACTATTTTAGCAAGAAGAATAGAAACCATTGACGTTGGAGTGGCGGGCTCACATTTTTTTCTTAATAAAGCGGAATTAAGCGGCAATGATATACAAGTAGAATTTCCTCAAGATTACTCTCTGGAAACTCTTAATAAATCTAGCTTTATTATTTATAATTTAAATGATAACCCAGATTTAAAAAATGAAGTACGTCTCTCGCCAAACGATGGTAAATTAGGCTTATTAATTAATGGTCGCTCTAAAGATCAAAGTTATTTTTCAGTTGAAGAGGTTAAAATAACTAGCAAAAATTTACTATTATTAGATGAGGTGATTGAAATTCAGACTCCGACTAAAGTGAGTGTTTTAAATAAAAAAATAAAAATAATTGTTGGTCGCGATCGTTTGTTTAATTAACTTATAATTATACTTATTTATTAAACATTAAATAATAAAAATACCCCTTAAGGGGTATTTTTAATAATAATTTAAGATAATTTTTAAGGCTTAGCTTCGATTACTTCTTGATTATTAATTGAAGCTTTGGGTTCATTTTTTTTAAAAACATAAATTTGTTGTAAGGCGGTTAATAGCGTGGTGAGAAACCAGTATAAGGTTAAGCCGCCGGGCAGACTAACACCAATCACCACTGTAATAATTGGCATAAAATAAAGCATTTGCTTATTCATAATGGTGGCCATATTTTCTTCTTTACCGCCAACCTCACTAACCGCTTGGATGTTTTTATTGGCCTTTCGCCTGTTCATCATGTGTTTGGCTTGCCAAAACTGAGCCAAACCAGCTAATAACGCTAAAACAATATTAGGTTTTGATAAATCTAAAAATCCAAAAGAAATAGTTTCAATGGTTTCTGGCTTAAATCGTGCTAAAAAAGAATAGACTAAATCTAGATGTTTTCCTGGATCATCCCTAAAAACTCGAAAAACCGCCCATAAAAAAGGTAATTGAATCAACATTGGTAAGCAAGAAGAAAAAGGGTTAACTTTATTTTCTTTATATAAATTCATCAAAGCTTTACCCATTTCTTCTTTATTGTCTTTATATTTTTTCTTAACTTCATCAATCTTGGGCTGAATATCTTGCATTGATTTTTGAGCTTTGATTGATTGTTTAGAAAAAGGCAATAAAACAACCTTAATAATAATTGTGAGTAAAACAATCGCCACACCCAAATCTTGAAAAGAAACCGTGTTATACAAAAACACTAATAAATTTAAGATTGGTTGATAAAAAATAATTTGGAAAAGATTAGCCATATAAATAATTAATTAAGGAACTGGATCATGACCACCGGGATTAAAGGGATTACAACGAATAATCCGCTTGGTGGTTAAATAAAATCCTTTAAAAATTCCATGTTTAGAAAAAGCTTGAGCCCCATACTCAGAACAAGTGGGGGTAAACCGACAAAAACCATGAGGGAAAAATAATTTAAACATCCCATGATCGGGTGATAAGGTTCTTTGATATAATTTAATTAAAAAAACCGCTAAAAAACGGGGGTAATAACGAAAGGGATTCTTCATTAATTTAATTTTAAAGACTTTAAATTATTAATAAAATCTTGCTCCAAACTCTTTTTATCCACCTCTTTAATTCGGGGTAAAGTAATTATAACATAATCATAGCCTGGTTTAAAGAATTTAGGATATTTAATTATTAGGGATTTAATGCCTCTTTTTAAACGATTACGATCAACCGCTTTTTTAAATATCTTAGAGCTAACCAAAATTCCACAACGAAAATAAAGTAATTCATTTTTAACCACTTTAATTCCTAAAAATTGACCATAATAAGATCGACCATATTTAAAAATCTTATTAAATTCTTTGTCTAGTTTTAGCCTATTTATTATTGGTAGCATTTACTTAAAATAAACCTTAAGTAAACTTATTTAGATAGTGTTTTTCTGCCCTTATCCCGTCTTCTCTTTAAAACTTCGCGACCATCTTGTGTGCTCATTCTTTTAAGAAAACCGTGTTTTTTTTTGGCTCTTTTTTTATTGGGCTGATAGGTTCTTTTCGGCATATTAATTGATTTAATTAAATAAAATACTAAAAATAAGATTATCACTATTTTTTTTAATAGTCAATTATTTATTAAAATAATGTTTTAAGGTTATCCCCTATTTATTAACATATTTTTCACAATTTATAGCCCTTGTGAGTTATTGGTTTATTGATTATAATAAAGGAAGCTAAGAAAAATTAATAAAACAAATAGCGTTTTTTTTGTTATTATTTTACTTATGATAAATAAAGAACAAGTCTGGCAAGCAGTTTTAGGTGAAATTGAAATCAGTTTATCAAAAATTAATTTTAATACTTGGTTTAAAGATACTTTTTTAGATTCACTCGAAAACGATGTGGCAGTTGTTGGTGTACCAAGCGCTTTTGTTAAAAAATGGTTAGAGGAAAAATACCATAAAAATATTATTAAATCCTTAGAGGGGGTGGTACAACAAAAAATTAAAGAAGTAATTTACAAAATAGAAATTAAAAAAAACAACGGTGATCATGGAACAGTAGAAGTTCTTGGTTTAGATAAAAAACAAAATAAACAAACAGAATACTTAGAGAATAAATTAGGAAAAATTCCAGTTAGTAATCGTTTTGGTTTAAATCCTAAATATCTATTTGAAACTTTTATTGTTGGTAAGGGGAATGAATTGGCCCATGCCGCTTGTCGGGCGGTGGTTGAAAATTTAGGAACCACTTATAACCCATTATTTATTTATGGTGGTGTGGGTTTAGGAAAAACCCATTTACTCCAAGCGATTGGTAATGAAGTAATTAAAAAAAACGATAAGGTTTTATATACAACCAGTGAAAAGTTTACAAATAATTATATCCAAGCAATCCAAACTGGTAAGGCTAAAGATTTTAAAAATATTTATCGTAATGTTGATTTATTATTAATTGATGATGTCCAGTTTATGGGTGGTAAAGATGGTACTCAAGAAGAATTTTTTCACACCTTTAATGAGCTCCAACAAGCAGACAAACAAATAGTGTTAACTTCTGACCGACCACCAAAATCAATGCCAGCAATTGAAAAACGTTTAATTTCTCGCTTTGAGGCTGGAATGGTAGCTGATATTGGTAAGCCAGACGTAGAAACTAAAATTGCTATTTTAGAAAATAAAGCTAAAGAAAAAAATTATTCTCTAAATGAAGAAATTATTGCTTTTATTTCTAATAATGTTCAAAACAATATTAGAGAATTGGAAGGGGCTTTAAATAAGATTATTGTTTTTCATCAAATGAACAACACTGAGCCAACAATTAAAAGTGTTCGTCAGGTTTTAGGTGATTATGTGGCAAATATCCAAAGTAAATCTCTAAACCCTAAAGAAATTATTGAAGCAGTCGCTAAATTTTATGAAATATCTTATAAAGAATTGATCGGTAGTAGCCGAAAAAAAGAATTAGTTTGGCCCAGACAAATTGCAGTTTATTTAATTAGAGAAGAACTTCAAACATCTTATCCCACAATTGGAGAAATTATGGGTGGCCGTGACCACACAACCGCTATGCACGCTTATAATAAAATTAATAAAGAGGTTAAGGAAAAAAATAACGAAAGAATAAAACAAGAAACTGAATCAATTAAACAATTATTTAATATCGTGGGCTATTAATAAACTGTTAATTAGTGGTGAAAAACTTGTGTTTAATTGTTTAATAAAATACCACTAAGTTTTTTTACCCAAATAAGGCATTTTTAAACCACAACCTAATCCCCAATTAAAAACTGATAATACCTAATTAATTATTGATTTAAAAATAGTTATTAACATATCCACAACCCTTATTGTTATTATTAATTTATTTATATATAAATATAAAATATATGAAGTTTATTAGTCTTCAAGAAAGTCTAAAAAAAGGCTTAGCTATTATTACTCAAACAAATACAAAAAATATTAACCTACCAATTTTAAATAATATATTAATTAGGGCTTATAATAATGAGTTGGAA
>CAYOTM010000006.1:0-5534 GCA_964406935.1 uncultured Gammaproteobacteria bacterium | reverse complement strand
AAACTTAGAAATAGGAATTATCCATAAAATAAGAAGTAAGGTTGATCGTGAGGGTGAGTTTACGGTAAACGCAAAAATTATTCATGATTATATTAATTTATTACCCGGTGAGAAGGTAAAAATTGAAGAAAAATCCGAGGAATTAATTGTTGAATGTGAAAATTATAAAACGAAAATTAAAGGTGAATCAGCCAAAGAGTTTCCTTTAATTCCTTCAATTGAAAAAAATAAAACCTGTTCATTATTAGTTAATAATTTTAAAGAATCTCTGTCTCAGGTTTATTTTGCCGCCGCCAGTGGTGATAATCGTCCAGAACTCTCTGGTGTTTTATTTACTTTTAATGAAAATAATTTAATTTTAGCAGCCACCGATAGTTATCGTTTAGCGGAAAAGAAAATAAACTTTATTAAAAATGATTTTAGTGAAGAAAAAGTAATTGTTCCTATTAAAACCGTTCAAGAATTATTAAGAATTTTAAATAATATTTCCTTAGATGATAAAGAAAAAATAAATATTTATTTATCCGATAATCAGATATTATTTACTGTTGATTCTATTGATTTAATTTCACGACTAATTACCGGTCATTACCCTGATTATCAACAAATTATTCCCGATAAACATAGTACGGTGGTTGAAATTAATAAACAAGAAATTGTGAGGGCGGTTAAGGCTTCTTCTTTATTTTCTAAAACCGGTATTAATGATATCTCTTTAATTTTTAAAGATAATAAAATAATAGTTTCCGCTTCATCTGGCCAAAGCGGTGAAAGTAATATTATTTTAAAAAGTCAGCAAACAGGAATTGATAATGAAGTTGTAATAAACTATCGTTATTTACTTGATGGTTTAAATAATTTATTTACTGAAAATATTTTATTTAATTTAATAAATTCTCAAACACCCTGCTTAATTCAAGAAAAAGGTGATGATCAATATATTTATATTGTAATGCCAATTAGACAATAATTATAATTACAACAAAAATAAAAAGCGCTTAGTAGGGCGCTTTTTATATAAATTAACTAATTAACAATTAAAATAAAACTTTAATAATTTTTTAGTTATTGAATAACAATATTAACTGGATCAATCTTAATTATTTTTCCAGACCAAGTAGTAATTTCTCCACCAAGTAAATAATTTCCCACCTCTGGTTGATTCATCCAAGAAAACTCTAAATTAGATTGTTGATTGATGGGTGTATTAGAAATTTCTATTTTTAAATCATCATCGTTTTTTGAAAAAAATAAAGATAGATTAGCTGCTAATTCTGCTCCAGTAATTTCAATACCAATATTTAAAGGGAAGTCGGTTAGATTAACACTTAAACCAGGGGAGGGGTGAGTAATTCTTCCAGAAACAAGAGTATTGTTTATGGGTGATGAGTTATTAAAACGAAAATCGACATCCTTACTTAAACAATTTAAAACATCATCACACACCCTAACTGTTAATTTATGAGAACCATTATTTAAAAAATTAATATTTTTAGTGATAGTTGACTGAAGACTATTATTTTTTTCCAATAAAATATTATTAATAAAGTATTCGGTTTGATTTATTCCTCGATTAGCGCTCGCCTCAATTTCAATTAGTAATTGATTATCATTAATTAGTTCATTATTTTTAGGTTTAATAATTTTTAATTCTGGAAAATTTTCTGGAATATGAAGATTATCACTTTCAGTGGGGGCACTTAACTCAGAAGTTTCTTCGTTTTCTTCAGCCCATCTTGCAATTGCTTTTTCCCAAATTAAATATTGAGAATCTTGCTCTGGGTTTTGGGGTTCTGGACCTAAAGGGTCTTGGCGATTAATATAGTGTAAAATAGAATGATGAGAAAATACTTCAATTTCTTGAATTAATTCAACCGGGGTATATTCAGTGGCCAATAGTCCGGAAATAGAATCAATTTCAATTATTTGTTTACCAGCTGATTGACCATCTAAAACAGCCTTACCGGTTATTACTTCTTCCGTTTCTTTAAAAATCTCTTTAGGACTATCAATTAGAGCCTGTTTCATAAATTCATTCCAAATTGGAGCCGCTACGACGCTACCGTCAGCCCCACTAGTCATTTCTTTGTTATTACTATTACCCACCCAAACACCAGCTACAATTGAGGGTGTATAACCAATAGTCCAAGCATCATGGAAATTATTAGTAGTCCCTGTTTTAACAGCTACTTGTCTATCTTCTATATTTAACCAACTTCTTGCTCCAAAAACAAAGGTTCGAGCATTATTATCAGATAAAATACTATTAATCATGCGGGCAGACTTATTAGTTAAAACTCTTTTTTCCTGTTCCTCATATTCTTCTAAAATTTTACCATTTTTATCTTCAACCCTTAAAATAGCTGAATGAGAATGCATTAATCCTTCACGGGCAAAAGCACTATAAGCGTTAACGTGTTCTAATAATTGTACCTCGCCCCCACCTAAAACTAAGGCCAAACCAAATCGTGAACGATCTTTTAAGGTAGTATAACCCATATTATCGGCTAAATCTAAAACCCGATTAATGTCGGCTAAGTAGATTGCCTTAACTGCTGGAATATTTAAAGAACCAGCTAAAGACTGTCGAATATTAACCGGTCCCCTTTCTTGACCATTATAGTTTCGAGGTATATAGGGCTCACTTGGATTGGTGGAAAAATTAGTTTCTACGTCATATAAAATAGTATTTGGGGTATAGCCCAATTCAAATAAGGAGGAATAGATTAAAGGCTTTAAAGATGATCCTGGCTGTCTTGGTCTAACTGCTACATTAACCTGCCCATCGATATCACTATTAAAATAGTCTCGAGAGCCAACCATAGTTAAAATTTGACCAGTCTTAGGGTCAATTGCTACTAAAGCAGCATTACCAGCATTATAGCGCTCACCATACTCCTCAATCTTTTCTTTAACTACTTGCTCGGCGATTGATTGGAGTCGCCAATCAAGAGTGGTATAAATTTTATAACCACCTTGTTCAATATTTTTTTCACCATATCTATCAGCCAACAAACTTTTTACATACATAACGAAATGAGGGGCTTTAATATTGGTTTCTGGTCCCTGAAAAACGATTTGATAACTTTTAGCTGCATCTTTTTCTGATTGGCTAATATAACCTTGTTCCTCCATTAAATCTAAGATGTAATCTTTTCTACCAAGTAATAGATCTCTATTTGGTCCGTAAGGTGAGTAACGACTAGGAGCTTGAGGAAGGGCGGCCAACAAAGCTGCTTCGGCAATATTAATATCTTTAACGCTTTTACCAAAATATTTTTGGCTAGCTGCCTCCACTCCATAAGCATTAGAGCCATAAGGAATTTCGTTAAGATACATTTGCAGAATTTCATCTTTAGTAAATTTTTTTTCAATTCTTTGGGCCAAGACCAACTCTTTAACTTTACGGGAATATTTTTTTTCTGGTCCCAATACCGCATTTTTAACAAACTGTTGAGTGAGGGTTGAACCACCAGCGCGACGACTATAAAGAACATTGGTGATAATTGTTCTCGCAATTGCCCACATACTAAAACCACGATGGCGATAAAAATTTTTATCCTCAATAGCAATACTGGCCTGCTTAACATAATCAGGAACCTCATCAAGATTCATTAAAGTTCTTTTTTCCTCTCCATGAATTTCATATAAAATATATTCGCCACTCCGATCATAAATTGTGGTAGTTTGAGCGATCTCCCTCTCAATTAATTGATCTGGACTTGGTAGTCCTCGAGAAAGCCAAGCTAAAGCAATAAAAGACCCCAAAGAACCAATTAAAAATATTATTAATATAAATAAAAGAGCGATTTTTTTCCAAGATCGTTTACCGCCACCCCTTCGGGCGTTTCTTTTATTGTTTTTTTCTTTCCAAAACTCAGATTTAGGGACTGATTTTGGTCTAAATTGAGGTGCAGGCATATAAAAATTATTTAAATATGAATAAATTAAGGCAAACACATTATAACAATATTATCTGATAAAATAAAGATATGTTCGTTGTCAAGAATATTTGCTATTTTAGGAAAGAGGTTCTTATTTAATAAAATAAAAAAGACTGGCCAAGTAGTCAGTCTGATGATAATTAGGTTGTTATTTTTTTGTTCTATCTCACCTGACAATTATTTTAGCAAATTTTTATTTTTTGTCAAATAGGTTATAATGATTTTAGGATTTTATAATATTTTTATGGGTAATTTTATCAGTAGTTTACAAAATCAATCAATCAAAGATTTAGTAAAGTTAAGAAAGGCTCGTAGGCGAAAATTAACCGAAGTTTTTTTAGTTGATGGCTTAAGAGAAATTAAAGAGGCGGTAAAATCAGGTTTTATTATTGATAAGCTTTTTTGTTGTCCAGAATTAAATAAAGAGGCTTATAATTTTGACTTACCAATCATTGAATTATCAGAGCCAGTTTTTCAAAAAGTGGCTTATCCAGAAAATCCTGATGGTTGGTTAGCAACGGTGCGGCCTAAAAAAATATCCCTAACTGATATACAGCTTAAAAAAAACCCTTTAGTAATAATTTTAGAGGGTGTAGAAAAACCTGGTAATGTTGGGGCAATTATTCGAACGGCCAGCGCAGTTGAAGCGACAGCAGTGATTATTAATAATCCTAAGATTGATATTTATAACCCTAACGTGATTCGAGCAAGTACTGGTTTAATTTTTTCTACCCCGACAATTATTGCCGATAAGGAAAGCACTTGGCAGTGGCTCAGGGATCATCAATTTACTATTTGGGCAACTACTGGTCAGGCTAAAAAAAATTTATTTTTAGCAAAGTTTACTGGAGCTACCGCTTTAGTGTTTGGAACAGAAGCCACTGGATTGGATTCTTATTGGTTGAATAAAGCTGATGAAAAACTAAAGATTCCCATGCGTCCCGGATTAGACTCTTTAAACGTTTCAGTTAGTGTCGCTATCTTTGCTTTTGAGGTAGTCCGTCAACAAAAATTTAAAAAATAACCTTACTATTTATCAGTTGACTGAAGGTTGCTTATTTAGTAATATCAAATTATTGCGCCCATAGTTCAATGGATAGAACACCAGCCTTCTAAGCTGGTTATGGGGGTTCGATTCCCTCTGGGCGTACATTTTATTAAGTTAATCAATTAATATATTAATAAAAATATGAAAAAAACAGTAACTAAAACAAAGCCAATTAAGAAGGTGGCTTCTGTAAAAAAAGATCAGAAAAAGGGAGTGGAAGAAATTTTTGTTAACTTTCATGGTTCCTGTGATTGCTCTAATTGTCCTAGTAAGTGTTGTTAAGTTTAATGGTTTTTTATTAAAATTATTAAAATAATTTTAATAATTATGGTGGCTATAGTTCAGCGGTTAGAACGCCGGGTTGTGGTCCCGGAGATGAGGGTTCGACTCCCTCTAGCCACCCCTAAAGGGAACACTAAAAAATAACTCTAATACTAGGGTTATTTTTTGTTTAGACTTGTTAAACCCCTAGTGGGAATACAAACTGCGTTTTCTAATCAATAGCTTGGCAACACTAGGCAATCATTTCAGCTGGGGTTTTG
>CAYOTM010000005.1:0-44496 GCA_964406935.1 uncultured Gammaproteobacteria bacterium | reverse complement strand
AAAGCCTGATTTTGTGTTTTGCTCCCGGGGTCGGATTCGAACCGACGACCAATTGGTTAACAGCCAACTGCGCTACCGCTGCGCTACCCGGGAATATTTAATTGTTAAGCTAATTATAAATAATATTATTGAAAAAATAAGATTATTTACTTGTTAATTTTATCAAATATAAAAAAACTGTCAATTATTAAGCAAATTATTAATAAAAATACCAATTAAATAGGTTAAGCCGATCACTAACAGGGCAATAATTAGGTGTTCGGCAATAACATAAAGTGGTTTCTGACGATTAAATTTGGCTAATTTATAACTAAAAACTGCTAAAATTATTAAGCCCCAGGCAATTGAACTATAAATTCCAATATTTAAGGGTAAAAAAATAAGCATTGGTAAAAAGGACAAGGAAAAAATTAACTTGAAGATAAATGTTAAGATAGTCACCCGCCAAACTTGACGATGACTAAAATTCCCTTCCGCCTCTTTAGCAATATGCACCCCCAGAGCGTCAGACAAAGAATCAGCAATCGCAATTGTGAGAACGGCTCCAATAATTGCTAGCTTGGAGTCTAAACCAAGTCCTAATCCAACAATCACTCCTAAGGTGGTAATGATGGCGGAGCTTAAACCAAAACCAATACCTACTCGAAAAGTCGCTAGCATAAATTAATAATCTTCTAATTTTTTTAAGCCCTTAATCTTACGAATTTTTTCCAAGGCCTTAGATTCAATTTGCCGAATCCGCTCACGAGTAACTTCAAATTCTTGACCAACTTCTTCTAGAGTGTGGGCTACACCGTCAATTAAACCAAAACGCATTTCGAGAATTTTTTGTTCCCGAGGGGAGAGTTGAGCAACAATTTCTTTTACGTAATCACGAAGCAATTGCAGGGCAGCCGCTCTTTCTGGAGTAACATTTTTAACGTCTTCAATAAAATCCTCTAGAGTTGAATCTTCTTCATCATCGCCAATCGTGGTTTCCAAGGAAATCGTATCTTGCGAAATTTTGATAATATAACGAACTTTTTCAATATCTTCGCCCATCTCAGAGGCAATTTCCTCAGGTAAAGGTTCTCTACCTAATTCTTGAATCAGAGTTCGCTGAACTTGTTGAAATTTATTAATCGTTTCCACCATGTGAACCGGAATTCTAATCGTTCGTGATTGATCAGCTAAAGCCCGAGTAATGGCCTGACGAATCCACCAGGTAGCGTAAGTAGAAAATTTATAACCTTTGCGATATTCAAATTTTTCCACTGCCCGAAATAAACCAATATTTCCTTCTTGAATTAAATCAAGTAAACTTAAGCCCTTAGCCCCAGCAAATTTCTTAGCAATTGATACCACTAAACGTAAGTTAGCTTCAATAATTTTCTTTTCCGCCTCACGGTCACCTTTTTCTTTACGTTTAGCTAGCTCCACTTCTTCCTCAGAATTCAGTAAAGGAACTTTACCAATTTCCTTAAGATACATCTGAATCGAGTCAGATGATAATTTAGACAAATCAACACTGAGAGCGGAGGCCACTTTTTTATCCATCCCACTGGTTTGCTGGGATTGAGTATCTAAAATTCGCCCAGAATCTTCAACTATTTTTAAACCCTGTTTATAAATATCCCCTAAAAATAATTCGTAATCGTAAATATATTCCTCCACTTCTGGAAATAAATGAACCAATTCAGTTTCAGTGAGAAAACCGCGCATTTTACCTTTATCAATTAAACGCTGTAAGCTTTCAGTTGAAGGACGAATAATCTCTCGAGGGGAACCAATATCTTTAGCTTTTTTTCTGGCCTGAGCTTGCCTGATTACTTTATTTTTAAAGTGACTGGCTCTTTTAGCGGCGGCTCGTGATCTAACTGACTGGTTATTCGTTTTTTTCTTGGTAACTGGCTTGGTTGGGGATTTTTTCTTAACCACGCCCGAATTTTTTTTAGCCGATTTAGCCGAACTATTTTTAGAAAAAGACGAAGCTTTTTTAGCAGGTTTCAAGGATTTTTTAATTGCGGAAGACTTTTTAGCTGACGATTGTTTTTTTTCAATTGCTCGTTTAGCCGTCTTAGTTTGATTTTTTTTAACAGCGCTCATAATAAATAGTTAAGATAATTTTTTAAAATTATCAGTAATTTTTTTTAATTCCTGCATTAAAGATTCTAGTTCTTCTGTCTGGCCAGCGGCCTCCGCTTGGCTAATCTTTTTTTCTAATATTTTAACCTGTTGTTGATAAAAATAACGTTTCAATTCCATTAAGGCAGTAATAAACTCCGCCTTAGCTTGATCGCTGGTAAAGTTATAATAATCGCGTTCGCCAAGTAAAGCGAGCCGATCTAAAAATTTAGTAGCTACCTGATCGTGCTCACTTAGATAGTGAGCAAACGGCTGATAATCAAAAGTAGCGAACTTATTATAGTAAATAATCAAATTCTTGTAAACTGAGGGAAAAACTTCTCCGGCTAAATAATCGGGCTCTAAATTAGTAATCGCGTAAGGGATTAAAGCGGGAAATTTTAAAAGTAAGGCCAATAGAAGCTCACTAATTTTTTCCGAGCGGCTAGTCTGTGGCTGATCAGGAACCGCTTGTTTATTAATTTCAGTGTTTACCGGAGAAGGATCAATTAAGGCGCTAGCACTTTCTCTTAAAATATACTCCGGGACATCAATTGTTTCACTTAAGCGTTTAAACCAAAAATCTTGATCCAGACGGCTCGCTAATTTCACAATCATTTTTAAAATAATTTGGCTCACATTTCTTTTTTCCTCTAAGTCTTGCAAATTACGATCAGCTAAAGTCTTACTAAAATAATACTCCATCATTGGCTGAGAATTAAGCACCGCCTGTTTAAAGGCCTCGGGGTCAGCCAGCAAACAATCAGCTGGGTCTTTATAACCAGCCGGTAAAACAATGACTTTAATCCGCATATCCAGCTGCATCGCTTCCTGAATTCCCCGATCAGCCGCCAGTTGTCCCGCCTTATCCATATCAAAGGCTAAAGCAATATTTTCACTATAACGTTTAATTAATTGTAACTGTTGACGAGTTAAGGCCGTACCAGAAGAAGCCACTGCATTTTTAAAACCATGTTGATGACAAGTAATCACATCCATTTGCCCCTCTACAATTAAGGCCCAACCTTGCTCTTTAATCGCCGTTTTAGCCTGGTCAAGACCAAACAAAATACTGCTTTTATCATAAACTTCAGTTTGAGGGCTATTAATATACTTACCCAAACTAACTTTTTCTTCCTGACTAGGATCAATCCGAGCCGAAAAAGCGACGACTTGACCTGACTGGTCTTTAATTGGAAACATAATCCTCGCCCGAAAGCGATCAAAGTAACGATTAGTTCCCTCTTTTTTAATACTTAAACCAGCCGCAAAAATTTCCTCATCAGTAAACTGCCGACCCAAGGCTGTTTGTCCTCGAAAAAACTTTAAAGCATCATCCCAGCTATCGCGACTATAACCAATTGACCATAAACTTAAAGTTTCTCGGTTAAGCCCCCGATCAAGTAAATATTGACGACAGGTTTCTCCGGCCTCATCTTGATTAAGCAGACGAGCATAATAATCACTAGCTAGTTTGAGTAAAGCTAATAAGCGACGGCGTCGAGAATGATCCTTACCTGTTTCCGCTTCTAAAGTCACTCCGGCCTTAGGGGCCAGTAAGCGCAAAGCCTCAACAAAGCTTAAAGACTCCATTTCCATCACAAAAGAAAAAATATCACCCCCTTGATTACAACCAAAACAATGCCAAATTTGCTTGTCAGGGGAAATAATAAAAGACGGGGTTTTTTCCCGATGAAAAGGACAGAGCGCTTGAAAATTAGCGCCCACTGCCTTTACCTGAATATATTCGCGAAGAACATCAACAATATCCAGGCGTGATTTTATTTCCTCAGCAGCTGACATAGATAAGAATATTAATTAAAGAGATTACTAGATGAAGAGTCAGGGTTATTTTTTAAAGAATGATTAATCATTAAGGCTGACAAGCGGGCAGCTTCTTGCTCAACTAAGTCACCATCATACTCACCACTATGAGCCGTTTGCTTATCATAAGAAGCTTTTTTTTGATCAAGATGAAGATTAAAGCAAGCCGGCTGACTAGTCAAGTCCAGATAAATATGAAAACGGGGATAAAAATCAGAACTTAAACGTTTAACAAAACTAGGGTCACCAGTTTGACGATTACCTAGGGGGCTATAACCAGCTCGTCTTAAAAATTGCAAGGGGGAATGTTCGCCAAGTTGTTCCAGTTGAAATCTTATTTTCATGATAAATAATTAATTTTTACCACTGACAATCAGTTAAGGCCCAGTTGGCCAGCAAACTCGCTTCTTGAAAACGGGATTCACGGCCAGACGCCCCTAAAACCACAGAAAATACTTCTTTACCAGTCTCATCTTGAAAGCGACCAACAAAGCAATAGCCAGCCAAATCAGTATAACCGGTTTTTCCACCAATCGCTAAAATATTAGCTGGTTGATCTCTTAATAAATTATCAGTAGAAATAATAATTTTTTCTCTTCCCTGCTCCGTAATAAATCGATAATCTGCCTGATTTAAAGCTTGATTGATAATTTCTTGATCAAGGGCAAAACTGGCTAAGCGGGCTACGTCTTTGGCGGTTGATAAATTGCGATCACTTAAACCAGTTGGATCAGCAAATTCGGTGTCTAATAAATTTAAAGATCTTGCCTTATCATTCATCGCCACCACAAATTCTTCCTGACTAAGACCAGTGCTTCTAGCCAAAGCCACCGTAGCTCCATTATCCGACGAAATTAAAGCTGTATAAAACAAATCACGTAAATTTAAAGTATCGCCTAAAAATAAGTTTAAACGACCACCAATAACATTATCCGCTCGCTCAATCGTATAGAGCTTTTCCCAATCAGGCTTGGTATCAAGAAAAACCAGGGCCGTCATTAATTTAGTAATGCTAGCAATTGGTCGTTTCTCGGTGGCTGCTTGTTCAAATAACCAAAAATTATTATCGGGTGCATAAACCGTCGCACTGGGAGCAGAAATATCCGGAGTCTGATTTAAAATAGCTAAGCTAACAATTTCCTGACTATCAGGCAACTGATTGCTTTGACAATTTTCTGGACCCAACCAGGGACCAGTATGAAAATATACTCCCGGACAACAATTAAGTAACAACCAGAGCCAGGGTAAAATAAATTTGCTGACAATCCAATAAGTCATTTAGCTAATCTTCGTTTCTTGTAATCATTTCCTCCAGGCTTTCCTGGCTACTTAGACGCTCAAAATCTGGTAACTGCTGACAATCATTTAAGCCCAAGTGACGAACAAAATCTAAAGAAACTTGATAATAATTTTCTTGAGTCTGTTTATTAAAATTTTCCTCAATTAAACCTCGCAATAATAAATTACGTAAAATTAAACTACAATTTACCCCGCGAATCCGTTCAATTTCTGTTTTGGCGATTGGCCCCCGATAGGCAATAATCGTTAGGGCCTCCAGGCTGGGACGACTAAGCTCACCACTAATTTCTTCTTGTAGTAAGCGACTAACCAGAGCGGCTTGTTCCGGGGCAGTTGTTAGTTGATATTTATGACCATTATTAATTAAGCGCAAACCTCGACCCTGCTCTTGATAATTATTAGCTAACTCTTCCAGGGCGTTTTTAATTGGCTGGTTATCTAAATTTAATAAGTTGCTTAACTCCTTTAAAGTTAGGGGGCGACCAGCGGCAAATAATAAAGACTCTAATTGAAAAATGAGGGCCATAAATTTACAGTGAACTGGCTTTGGACAAACGAATATCCGCAAACAGCTCAGTTTGTTCAAATTCTAGTTCTTGTTGTTTGATTAATTCTAAAACCGCTAGCAGGTTAACAATAATTTCCGTGCGGGAAGCGCCTTGATTAATTAACTGACGAAAATTAAAGGAGACTTGTTTAATTAAAAGTTGGCGAATCGCCACTAAGCGTTCATCTAAACTAATTTTGGCTTCTAGTTTTTCAGTAGGCAAGGGTTGGCTAATTGCTAAACGGCGCAAAATATCAAGCATGATACTTTTTAAATCAGTTGCTTGCAAGTGAACCGGGGCAACAAAAACTGGTAAGTTAAATAGTTGACGACGATTTTGACGATTAAACTCGGGGACAAATAAAAAATTTCCCTGAGCCACTAAATCAGCAATTTTTAAACTAGCGTCAGCAAACTCCTTATACATTCGAAGTTGTTTGGCTAACTCATCAAGTTCAGGCTCTTCTTCTTGGCTCAAGTAAGGAAGTAGGGCCTTAGATTTTAACCATAATAATTTAGCGGCCACTACTAAAAAATCGGCCACCTCTTCGGGGTTAATTTCGGGAGCGGATTTTACATAAGCTAAATATTGATCGGCGATTCCGGCGAGGGTAATTTCGGTGATATCCAACTTTTCATTTTCAATCATCGTTAACAGCGCTCCCAAGGGCCCAGCAAATTTTTCCAGTTGAACAGCAAACATAAGTAAAGTTAAAAGTCAGCATTTTTCGGGGTTCGCGGAAATGGTAGCACGTCCCGAATATTAGCCATCCCTGATAAATACATTATTAAACGCTCAAAGCCTAAACCAAAACCAGAGTGGGGAACCGTACCAAAGCGTCGCAAGTCAAGATACCACCAATAATCCTCTGCCTTCAAGCCTAGGGACTCCAGGCGAGCCAAGAGCACTGGATAGCGCTCCTCACGTTGACTGCCACCAATAATCTCACCAATTACCGGAACTAATAAATCAGTAGCAGCGACTGTTTTTCCGTCATCGTTTTGGCGCATATAAAAAGCTTTGATATCTTTAGGATAATCGGTCACAAAAACTGGTTTCTTAAAAATTTGTTCAGTTAGATAACGTTCGTGTTCGGTCTGCAAATCAATTCCCCAGGAAACTGGATATTGAAATTTCTGTTGACTGTCAATTAATAATTTAACCGCCTCAGTATAACTTAAACGCTCAAAATCAGCTTGCAAAATTGCTTGCAGGCGATCAGTTAGTTGATTGTCAATAAATTTATTGAAAAATTCCATTTCTTCCGGCAGTTCTTCAAAAGCAGTTTTAATTAAATATTTAATCATCTTTTCAGCTAAATCCATGTCATCATTTAAATCACACCAAGCCATTTCTGGTTCAATCATCCAAAATTCAGAAGCATGGCGAGTGGTGTTGGAATTTTCCGCTCGAAAAGTTGGCCCAAAAGTATAAACTTTATTTAAGCCAGCAATTAACGCTTCTGATTGGAGTTGACCACTAACAGTTAGGCCGGCTGGCTGACCAAAATAATCCTGGCTAAAATCAACCTCTTGTTTATCAGTTAAGGGTACCTGTTTTAAGTTAAGGGTAGTTACTTGAAACATTTCCCCAGCACCCTCACAGTCGCTGGAAGAAATAATTGGGGTATGAACATAAACAAAGCCCTCCTGCTTAAAAAAATCATGAATCGCTAAACTAAGAACTGAACGCAGACGAAAAACTGCCGAAAAGGTGTTACCGCGCGGTCTTAGGTGAGCAATTTCTCGTAAAAATTCAAAACTGTGACGCTTTTTTTGCAAGGGATAATCAGTTGGTGAATCACCAATTAAAATAATTTCGCTGGCTTGAAGTTCAAAGGCTTGACCAGTGGCTGGCGAAGGCACTAACTGGCCCTTAACGGTGACTGAAGCTCCTGGTCCCAACTTTACAATCTCTAAAAAATTAGCTAACTCGTTATTAAAAACTACTTGTAAACTATTAAAAAAAGAGCCGTCATTAATTTCCATGAAAGATTGTTCTTTTGATGAGCGAACCGTTCTTACCCAACCCGCGATATTAATCGTAGTTTGCAAATATTTTTCCGGTTGACGATAAATTTTTTTAATAGTTAAGTATTCCATATTAAGGTTTTAAACGACGGACATCGCGAGGTAAAAAACAAACCTCTTTAATGTTGTCGTAATTTAAAATTTTCATAATTAAGCGACCCGGACCAATCCCGGCCCCACCATGAGGCGGACAGCCGTAGCGGAAAAAATTTAAATAATCAGCAATCTCCTCAAGGTTAATTCCCTTCTCAGTAGCTTGTTTAATTAAAACATCAACTCGATGTTCTCGTTGAGAACCGGTAGTTACCTCAATCCCTCGATAAAGAAGATCAAAACTTTTAGTAATTTCTGGCTGGTCAGTGTAACGCATATGATAAAAGGGGCGAGCAGCGATGGGATAATCAGTAATAAAAACAAAATCATGACCAGTCTCTTCCTTGATTAAGCGACAAATCTCTCGTTCTTCTTCTGGTGATAAATCAAATTTCTTATCCCCGGAAACACCGGCCGCTAATAATTTTTTCTTAGCGTCAGCTAGGGTTAATCGAGGGAAAGGGGCAGTGGGAATCTCTAATTTTAAATCTAAATCAGTCACCAATTTTTCAAAACCAGCAATAATTAATTTTTCTTCAATCGCCATCACTTCTAAATGAGAATCAATATAGGAGACTTCAAAATCCCAACCAATAAATTCGGTTAGGTGGCGATTGGTAAAGGAGGCCTCCGCCCGAAAAACCGGACCAATCGTAAATACTTTTTCCAAGCCAGAAGCCATGGCCATTTGTTTATAAAATTGAGGCGATTGAGCTAAGTAAGCCTGGCGATCAAAATATTTAACAGCAAAAACTTCGGCCCCACTTTCGCTGGCCGTGCTCATTAAAGAAGGGGAATAAATTTGAATAAAATTTTGACGCAAAAATTCTTGGCGCCAAGCTTCCTCAAATTTAGTCCAAACTTTAAAAATTAATTGATGTTCAGGTTGACGCAAATCAAGCCAACGCCAATTAAAGCGCAGTTCTTGGCGAGCCAAATTATCAACTTTATTTAAAACAGAAATTGGTAAATTTTCATCAGCCGCTGATAAAACTTGTAGATTGTCCGCTAATAATTCATAATCTGGCAGAGAATTTTCTTGTCCTTTTTTAGCCATTTTTGGTTGTAAGCGACCAGCCACCGCGACCACACTCTCTAAAGACAAGTTTTTTAATTGTAAAAAAGCGGGCGAGCCTTCTTCTATCACCACTTGTATTTGACCGCTCAAATCTCGCAGGTCAAGAAAGGCCACACTTTTGTGTTGGCGCAGATTATGAACAAAGCCGGCTAATGATACTTGGCCACTAGCTTGTTTTTTAGCTTCTTCAATTAAAATTCTAGACATAAATTTAAATAAAAAAATAAACAGAACACGAGCAGTCTTTAACTAAATATTAACTGATTTTTAGAGTTTAAGCAAGCCAATAATTTCAATTATTTTAGAGTATTTTGTCAATGATAGTAACGCCAAAAAGTCAATAAAAAATTAGTTGCTTCCCTAACTAAAGATTGAGGAATAATAATCGCTTTATTAGAAAATTGCCAAAAACGTAATAATTTAACACAGTTTTCCGACATAACCAGTGATTGAGAGCGGTCAGTTGTTAAATGGCGTTGACAAACTAAGCCCCCCAACTGAAAATCAAATAATTGTTTACCAGCCGATAATTTTCGTTGGCAAACAACACAAGTTTTTAAAACTGGTCGATAACCTAAAAGGTCAATTAATTTTAAAAGAAAATGAATTAAAAAAATATTCGCTTGAGTCTCAGAAAAATCCCCTCCCTGTTGATTAGTTGACTGTGATAAGGCGCTTAACCAAGTTTGTAAAAAAGTAAAAAGCTGAAGATCAGTTTGATTATCTTTAACCGATTGTTTGAAAATATTAATTGCTTGGCCAGCGACTTTTAGTTTAAACCAATCATTTTTAAGATCAGCCAAGGCGTCTTTAGTAATGGCCGAGGCTAAATAATCAAAACCGCGGCCAGGAATAATTAAGACCTCAACCAGTGACAAGGGCTCAACGTGAGCCGCTAATTTAGAGCTTAATTTTTTTCCTCCCCGCGCTAATAAGGTAAGCTTACCGGCATTTTGACTATATAGGGTGACTAGAAGATCATGTTCACGATAAGCTTGCCTTTCTAAAATAATCGCCGGACCAGAAAAATTAGAGGTCATAGAAAAATTTTAATTTACTTGACTATCAAGATAGTCTTGAAGTAAGCGACTAGCCGCTAATTGATCTCGATTGGCTTTACTAGTTTGCTGACTAAAGTTATAAACTTTGCTAGTTAAACGCTCGTCCATTAAAACAATCGGGGCTGAACTATTTTTTTCTAAGGCTTGATAGAACTGAGTAAACTCGCTATTTAAATCCGCTTGACCAGATAATTTTAGAGGCTTACCTAAAACAATCAGATCGATATTTTCTTGATCAATCACCGCTAAAATCTCCGTTAAATTTTTAACGGTTTTAAAAGGTAGGGCTAACTTAGTTTCATAATCAGCTAGGGCCAAGCCAATTCTCGCCTGCCCCCAATCAATCCCTAAATAACTATTAAGATGGTTGATTATTTCTGCCATAATTAAGCTTGAGTTAACACTTTAAAGCCAGACTCAGTAACCGCAATAGTGTGCTCAAAATGAGCGCTTAAACTATTATCAGCCGTCAGGACAGTGTAGCCGTTAGAGGCCATTTTAACCCTATCAGTTCCTAAATTAATCATCGGCTCAATGGCAATAACCATGCCAGCTTCTAAAGATATATTAACTGAAGAATTAGGATTAATTGCATAATTATAAATGTCCGGCTCTTCATGGGCCAAATAACCCACTCCATGACCAACAAAATCCTTGACCACGCCATAACCAGCTAGTCGGGCAATTTTTTCAATCGAAGCACCAATTTCATAAAGAGTCGTTCCCGGTTTAATAATTTTAATCGCTTGGTCTAAGCATTGTTGCGTGACTTTAATTAAATTTTTAGCCTCTTGACTAACCTTACCGATCGCTACCGTTACACAAGTATCCGTATAAAAACCACCCCCTGCTGAATAATGATTGACTGGTAAATTTAATTTACTTCTTAGCTCAGGATCAACTGGCCACTCCATCCCAATATCTAAATCAACAATATCACCGCTCTTAATAATTCGCGGAGGCAAAGTAGAGCCATGAACAACTTCATTGTTAAAAGAAGCGCAAACTGCTGAGGGAAATGATAAATTATTAGCTAAAGGATAGTTTAAAAAAGCCGGCCGACCGCCCGCCTGAGCAATCAGTTTATTAGCTAAATTTTCAATTTCTAAAGTCGAGGTCCCGGGTTTTAGTAAATTAACTAGCTGCTGTAAGATACCAGCCAATATTTTCCCGCCTTGAGAAAGAACTAAAATTTCCTCCGCCTGTTTAATGGTAGTCATAAATAATTAATGGGTTTTAAAAGCATTTAAAATATCGCGAATATCGTCAATATCTTTCCGGGTTAAACCCAAACTAATGCGCTTAGTATGCAAACTAGAGATATCTCGCCTAATGCTATAATCAGTAATTGGTCGACCCCGCACCGCCAGTTGACGATATTTCTCCAACAACTCTAATAAAATTTTCCGGTCGCTTGGGCTTAAATTACGAAAACTACGATGATTAAAGACAAAGGAATTAAGTTCGCGCTCCAAGCGATAATTGCTAGTTTGTTTAACTTTTTGAGCAAAAGATTGGACGGGCATAAAATTAAAATAAGCCTTATTTTCCTATATTATAACATAAAAATCCGGTTAAGGCCACGTGCTTCCCTAACCGGATAAAGTAAATTTTTGCTAATAATTATTAAATTCCGTCGTATTCGCGCATTGTCAACTGAGATTCAATTTGTTTAACAATTTCAATCACCACCGAGACAACGATTAATAAGCTGGTGCCCCCAATCGCTAAGGATTGAATGCCGGTAAAATACCGCATAATCAACGGTAAAATAGCAATTAAGCCTAAAAAGAGGGCGCCCACTAAAATAATCCGATGAGTAGTATAAGACAAATATTCGCTAGTGTGGCGACCCGGCCTAATCCCCGGGATAAAACCTCCTTGTTTTTGTAAATTTTCTGCGATTCTGTCGGGATGAAAAACTACCTCGGTATAAAAATAAGTAAAACCAAAGACTAATAAGAAATAAATAATACCGTAAACTAATTGATTATTAAAAGCAGCAATCGTAAATTCTGATAATTTAACGATCCAGGCAGAGCGTGCGTCTATAAAAAATTGGGCAATCATCGGAGGAAATAGGACCACGGAAATAGCAAAAATAATCGGCATTACGCCGGCCATATTGACTCGTAAGGGGAGGTGGGTACTGGTGCCACCAAAGGCGCGATTGCCTCTAATTTGCCGAGCATATTGAACGGGAATATTGCGTTGACCTTCATTAATAATAACTACCCCAACAATAGTAATGATGGCGATAATTACAAAACCGACCAACATCTGAATTTGACTCATGTCAAAAGTTAAAATTAACTGCTTAACTTGTTGCGGCAAGGAAGAAATAATCCCGGCAAAAATTAACAAAGAAATTCCGTTACCAATTTTCTTTTCAGAAATAAGTTCACCCAGCCACATCAGGAAAATAGTTCCAGCAGTAATGGTTAATAGGGCTAAGGCTAAATCAAAAGTACTTAAATCAGCAATAATCGCTGCACTCGAACGACTGAGTAAAGTAATCATTCCGTAAGACTGAATAAAAGCCAAAGGAATCGTTAACCAACGGGTCCACATATTAATTTTTTGACGACCAGCCTCCTCTTTTTGCATTTCTTCTAGTTTCGGAATGACCATCGCTAATAATTGAAAAATAATTGAAGCGGTAATATAGGGAGCGACACCCATCATCACAATGGAAAAGTTTTCCATCCCACCACCAGAAAAAATATTCATTAAACCTAAAACTTGATTGTCGGCAAAGAGATTTTTTAAAGCAACCGCGTCTACTCCAGGAATCGGAATATGAGCGGCTAAACGAAAAATCACCAGCATGCCCAAAACGAACAAAATACTGGCGCGGAGATCTCTTACTTTCCAAATTTGAGTTAATTTTGCCAACATAATATTAGAATATTATTATTGTCTAATTTTATTTAGATAATTGCTCAGCTAAGGTTTTACTCATTGCTACTTGATTAAACTTAACCTTAACTGTTAATTTATCTTTGCCTAAAATTTTAACTGGTAAATCTGCTCGCTTAATCATTTTTTTAGCAACTAAGGTTTCAGGATTAACTTCTTCACCAGCCTTAAAGTTAGTATTAATGTCAAAAATACTAACAACTTGATTTTTAGATTTTAGTGATTTAAAGCCCCGCGACTTAGGAGTTTGAAGTAATTGAGCGCGCATTCCTAAACGTTTTAAGTTGCTAACCCCAGATCGAGCTTTTTGACCTTTAAGACCGCGACCACTATAGGTTCCTTGGCCAGCAGCATTGCCACGACCAATTCTTTGACGTTTTTTCTTAGCACCAGTGGCTAATCGGATATTATTAATTGCTAACATATAATTATTAAAACAAAAGCTTATTAACTTTATTCTTGTTTATTATCGCTATTTTTTTCAATTTTGTCTAATTTATCTCCTTTACCTCTAGTTTTTAATTCACTTAAAGCTAAAATTGTACAACGAGCATTATTGATCTTATTGTTAGTACCCATGATCTTACTGGTCACATTTTTAATGCCAGCTAGTTCTAAAATTGCTCGAATCACCCCGCCAGCAATGACCCCCTTACCTTGATTGGCCGGTTTTAATAAGATAACCGCTGCCCCGAATTTTTGACGCACTTCATGAGGAATAGTGTCTTTGACAATCGGCACCTTAATCATCTGTTTTTTTGCCTGATTAACGGCTTTATTAACCGCAATTGTCACATCAGCCCCTTTTCCTAAGCCAACGCCGACGCTAGATTTTCTATCACCAATCGCCACGCAAGCCCGAAAATTCATTCGTTTGCCACCAGCCATAACTCTTGTTACCCGAGCGACTTCTAGAATGCGTTGTTCAAACTCATCACGTCGGTCATCACGACCACCGCGACCACCCGATCGGCCACCCCGACCGCCTGGTCGGTTACCTTCAGAACGATTAGTTCTTTTTTTATCACCTCCTGGGACAGGAGTATTGGTTTTTTGATTAGTTTCTGCCATATAATAATTTTAAAACTAAAATTCTAAGCCTTTAGCCCGAGCGGCCTCAGCAATTGCTTTAACTCGACCATGATAACGATAAGCTGAACGATCGAAAACCACTTGTTTAATTTTTTTCGCTACCGCTTTTTCAGCTAATAATTCTCCTAAGGCCGTTGCTTGCTCAATGCGATTAGCAAATTTTTTAGTTAACTCTTTGCTATGAGCGCTAACTAAAGTGTGACCGCGGCTATCATCAATAATTTGTAAATAAAATCCTCGATTAGAACGAAAAACATTTAATCGTGGTCGCTGGCTAGTGCCACTAACTTTGGCTCTTACTCGACCGCGCCGACGCTCTTTAATGACTCGTAATTTTTTTATCTGATTCATATAATTAAATATTATTTAGCGCCTTTAGCCGCCGTTTTTCCGGCTTTACGTCGAATTACTTCCTCAGCATATTTTATCCCCTTACCTTTATAAGGTTCAGGTGGCCGAAAATTTCTAATTTTAAAAGCAGTATCACCTAATAATTTTTTATCAATGCTGCTTAAAGTAATTGTGTTACCTTCCACTACCGCCTTAACTCCACTTGGCAAAACAAAATCAATCGGATGAGAATAACCTAAATTTAATTTTAAAGTCTCGCCGCTAAGAGCCGCCCGATAGCCGACGCCATTAATTTCTAATTTTTTGTTAAATCCAGCATGAACGCCCTCAACCATATTATTGATTAAGGACTTAAATAAACCCCAAAAAGCTTTAGCTTGTTTATGATTGTTGTCAACTGATACTTTAATTTGTTGATCAACAATTTCTAACTTTACAGGTTCAACAATAACGAGCGATAATTCACCCAAAGGACCCTTAACGACTAAACAATCGTTTTTCATGACAGCCGTCACTCCGGCTGGTAAATTAATTGGTAATTTCCCTAAACGTGACATAATATTTGAAAATTATTGGAGCTAAGTATTTAAGTACCAACCACTAATAATTTAATAAATTTCGCCAATCAGTTCGCCGCCAATTCTCTGTTTTTTGGCAGTTTTCCCAGTCATTAAACCCCGAGAAGTAGAAATAACTACTGTCCCAAAATGATTTAAAACCACCGGAATCTCTTGATAGCTAACATAATAACGGACTCCCGGCTTACTAATCCGTTTAATCGAATTAACATAAGGACGGCCATTTTTATGATATTTTAAAATAATTTTTAATTGATCAAAACCTGCCCGGCGAGTTTTTAAGCCCCCAGGAATTACTTCCACTTTAGCTATCCACTTTTCTTCTTCTAAAATCTTAGCGATAGCTAATTTAAGCTTACTCATTGGCAAAAGCACGTGCGCTTTGCCAACGGCGGAAGCGTTTCTAATTCTTGTGAACATGTCTGCGATTGGATCGGTCATATTAGTAAGTAAATAAATAATTGATAATGACAAATTTACCAACTGGATTTAGTAATACCTGGTAAATCACCGTTGTCTGCCAATTCTCGAAAACAAATACGGCATAAACCAAAGTCACGCATATAACCATGGTTGCGCCCACAGCGCCAACAACGATTTATTTTGCGAGACGAAAATTTAGGTTTCTTTTTTGCTTTAACAATAAGGGCAGTTCTGGCCATAATAATATGGTTGACGCTCACGATTAACAAGAACCGTGGCCGTCTAATTTATTTTTTAGTTTTTTTAAAGGGAAAGCCTAGGGCAGTAAATAAAGCAAGGCCTTCTTCTTTATTTTGAGCACTGGAATGTAAACAAACTTCCAGGCCAAATATTTTATCAATATCTTCAGCTTTAACTTCAGGAAAGGCAACATTTTCTTTAAAACCAATCGTTAAATTACCGGTACGATCAATTGCTTTGGGATCAAGTCCTCGAAAATCACGAACTCGAGGAAAAGTGATGCCGACTAATTTATCAATAAAATCAGCCATTCTTTTTCCCCGTAAAGTAACCACCGCACCAATTAAATTACCTTCTCTAATTTTAAAAGCTGACACTGATTTTTTGGCAACGGTTAAAACAGCTTTTTGGCCGGCAATTCTGGTTAAGATTTTTTCAATATGAGCAACAAAATCTTTATCTTTAAAACGGCCACCAAAGCCAACATTAATTACCACCTTTTGTAAACGAGGTACTAAAAAATTATTGGAATAATTGAATTGGTCTTTAAGAGCGGGGATCACTTCTTTTTGATAACGTTCTTTAAATCTCATATAACTTATAATTAATCAAAGGCGGCCTGACATTTTTTACAGGCACGATATTTTTTTTCAGCTTGATCTTCTTTTTTAATTAAACGATAAGCAACTCTAGTTTGACGACCACATTCTGGACAAATAAGGGCTACCTTGGAAGCTTGAATGAAGGAAGGAAATTCTACTCGTTGTCCCTTTTCTCCTTCGCGACGAGGACGTAAATGCTTAATTAAAATATTTAAACCTTCCACGCTCAAACGACCAGATTTTGGAAGAACTTGTAAAACTTTACCAGTTTTCCCGCTATCCTTACCGCTTAAAATTTGTACTTTGTCATTTTTCTTTATTTTCATACAAGGAAAATATTAAAATAATTTAGAGAACCTCGGGAGCTAAGGAGGCAATTTTAACAAAACCAGCTCGTCTCACTTCCCGAGCAACTGGACCAAAAATTCTGGTTCCCTTAGGATCTTTTTTGTCTTTATCAACAATTACCACGCAGGCATTATCGTTAAATCGTAAATAGGTACCATCAGGTCGTCTAATTTCTTTTTTAGTTCTAACTACCACCGCCTTAACAACATCGCCTTTTTTAATAGCAGCATGCGGAGCAGCTTGTTTAACTGCCGCGGTAATAATGTCACCAATCCGGGCATAACGCTTTCGATAACCACCAAGAACGCGAATACATTGAACAACTTTAGCGCCAGAATTATCAGCTACTTTAATTTTAGTTTGCACTTGAATCATACAAATAAATAATTAGACCAAATAAATGGCTAATCGATTAATTAAACTAGGCGGTAAAAACACGCCATCTTTTATCTTTGCTTAAAGGTCGACATTCCACAAACACTACCTGATCATCAATTTTATAAGTATTTTTAGGATCATGAACTTTATAACGACGACTAACGGTATATCTTTTATGATATTTGGGGTGAACTTTTACCGTATCTACACGAACAATAATTGTTTTATCGTTTTTATCGCTAACCACTACTCCGGAAAATTTCTTCCGAATAATTTCTTTAGTAGTGCTTACTGATTGTTGAGCGTCTTTAATAGCGGACATATAAATAAAATTAAACCTTATTAGTTAATTGACTAATGGCTGTTAGGAGACGAGCAATCTCTGCGCGGGTTGCTCTTATTTCTCGAATATTTTTTAACTGTTTATTAGAATCCTTAAATCTTAATTCTCGCAATTTTTCTTGTTTAACTCGTAAAATGTCTTGTAATTCAGTTAAATTTTTTTCGCGTATTTCTTTCATCTTCATATATTTAAATTACTTGCTGATAAATTTACTCTTTAAAGGTAATTTGTGGCCAGCCAATTCTAGGGCTTGTTTGGCTGTCGCCTCGTCTAAACCTTCAACTTCAAACATGACGGTCCCAGGTTTAACAATCGCCACATAATAATCAACTGCTCCCTTACCTTTACCCATAGGCATTTCTCCGCCATGATTAGTCACTGGTTTATCAGGGAAAATTCTAATCCACAGCTTCCCATTTTTCTTAATATATTTAGACACTACTCGTCTAGCTGATTCAATTTGTCGAGAAGTAACCCAATGCTCAGTCATCGCTTTTAAGCCATAACTACCAAAACTGATAGTTAAAGTTCGAGTAGCTTTACCGCCACGACGACGCTTGTGATCTTTTCGATATTTAGTTTTTTTAGGCATTAACATATAGACTTGCTTACTTTATTTAACTAATGGTTTATCTAAAATCTCGCCCTTAGCATCCTCTTCTCCTTTAGCAAATATTTCCCCTTTATAAACCCAAACCTTAACACCAATTGTGCCATAGCTAGTATGGGCACTACCGCGAGCATAATCAACATCCGCTCTAATGGTTTGTAGGGGAACTTTGCCGGAAACAAGTTTTTCACTCCGAGCAATTTCGGCGCCATTTAAGCGACCGGCCACCATCGTCTTCACTCCCAAAGCGCCTGCTCTTTCGGCCCGAGCAATCGTTTGCTTCATTACTCGACGAAAAGCAACTCTTTTTTCTAAATCAAGGATCATTGATTGCACTAAAATTTGAGCACTAAGATGAGGCCGACTAACTTCTTTAATATTTAAATTGATCTCCCCTGGTCGAAAATTCTTTAAAAATTTACGATGCAATTTATTTTTTAAATCTTCTACACCGCCACCGCCACGACCGATTAATAAACCAGGCCGACCGGTGTGAATATCAATAATAATTTTATTTAAACTGCGCGTAATTTCTACCTTATCAATCCCCGCTTCTTTCATTTCTTTAATTAAAAATTTGCGGATAGCAATATCTTGTTGAATGTTTTTAATATAACTCTTCCCTTCCTCAAACCAAATCGACGGCCAAGTTTTGATGACCCCGATGCGCATTATTTTTGGATTAACTTTTTTACCCATAGTATTTTGGAAAATTAATAAAATCTAAAATGATTAACCGCTTTTACGTTGAAACATTTTTCCAGCAAACCCTTTGCCGGGAACCTTAGAACTTGGCTTGTTTTCTTTGTCGCCACTGGAAGATTCGGTTTTTTTGTTGCTAGTTTTACCCTTAGTCGCCTTTTCCGCCTCAGCTACTACTTGTTCTAATTTAACAGGATCTTCAGCTTTAACTTTACGGGCCTCCTTTTTACCACTAGCTATAATTTCAGCTAAAATTAATTTAATATGACAAGCTCGTTTGCGAATTTTAGTTGCCCGACCATGGGCCTTAGGCATCCAACGCTTCAAAGTTAAACCTTCATCTACTTTAATTTCTTTAATCATTAAATTCTTTCGGTCTAAATTAAAGTTATGTTCAGCATCAGCTAAAGCAGTTTTCAAAAGTTTAGCTACTGGACCAGCCGCCTGTTTATTAATAAAACGTAATTGCTCTAGAGCTTGCTCAATTGGCAATTTACGAACAACATCAACCACCAACCGCACTTTGCGGGGGGACATTCTTAAATTTTTAACACTAGCTTGAATTTCCATAGTATTTAATCTTTAAAACGGTTTAACAAATAATTATTTAGATCCTTTAGCTTGCGTTTTAGCCATTTTACCACCATGAGAATTAAATTTTCTGGTGGGGGAAAATTCGCCTAAACGATGACCAACCATATTTTCAACAACATAAACTGGTAGGTGCTGTTTGCCATTATGAACACCAATCGTAAAACCAACCATTTCTGGAGTAATCGTACAAGCGCGATCCCAAACCTTAATAACAGTTTTGTCATTAGGCTTTAAAGCTTGAATTTTTTTTAAAATTCTAGGATTAACGTAAGGTCCTTTTTTTAAACTACGTGACATAAGTAAAAATTAATAATTATTTTCGTTTTTTACCGCGACGTTTGATAATTAATTTATCAGACGGACGGCGACGACGAGTTTTTACCCCTAAAACATGCTTACCCCATTTGGTCTTTGGATGTTTTAAACCAATTGGTTGTTTGCCTTCACCGCCACCATGAGGGTGATCAACTGGATTCATGGCAGTACCGCGAACCGTTGGTCTTCTCCCTAAATGGCGACTGCGACCAGCTTTACCTAAAGAAATATGCTGTTTATCAGGATTACTGGCTTGGCCAATCGTACATAAACATTCTTTTTTTATTTTCCGAATTTCACCGCTCGGTAATTTAACCTGAGCATATTTACCTTCAATGCCCATCACATAAGCTGAGTTACCAGCTCCGCGAGCTACTAAAGCACCTTGACCAGGACTTAATTCTAAAGCACAAATCGCTACTCCAGCCGGAATAAACTCCACTGGCATGGCATTACCAGTTTTAATTTCAATCGCTTTCTTCGAGCTTAAAATTGTTTCTCCAATTTGTAAATTAACCGGGGCAATAATATAACGTTTAGTGCCATCAACATAATTTAATAAAGCAATCCGGGCACCTCGATTAGGATCATATTCAATTGTCGCCACTTTTGCGGGGACATCAAATTTATCTCGTTTAAAATCAACCAAACGAATATATTGTTTGGCGCCGCCGCCTCGATGACGAACAGTAATCTTTCCTTGAGAGTTGCGACCGCCAGTTCTTTTCTTAATTTTAATTAAACTCTTAACCGGTTTTTTGCTAGTAATGTCGGCAAAATCATCAAAAGTCGCGTGACGTCTGCCAGGGGTATTAGGTTGTACTTTTTTAATTCCCATATATAAAAATTCAGTTAGTTAAACAATTAGACACCTTCGTAAATTTTAATTTGTTCACCAGCTTTAAGGGTGATAATCGCTTTTTTCCAGTCTTTACGACGACCACTAATCCGACCCCGAGATACAGCCTTACCTTTCATTTTAATAATATTAATTTGCACCGGCTTAACTCCATAAACTGTCCAAATAGCCTTAGCAACTTCTAATTTATTGCTAGCACTAGACACTACAAAAGCATATTTATTTAAAGCACCAAGTTGAGTCGCCTTTTCAGTAATTAAAGGTTTAACTAAAATCCGATGAGACTGGGTATAGCGACTATCTTTATTTTTAGTTGTAACTTCTTTTTTTAAATTTTCCTCAGCATACAACTGCTTCATGCTAGGCGCGTCTGAGGCTGATTTTTTGCTGGCAACTACTTGCTCAGAAGTTTTAGGAGTTTCTTTGGCAGCATCATCAGTTGTTTGACTACTTTTTTTTCTAAATAAAGGCATATAATAATTCAGAATTAATAAATTTAAGCAGTGTAACGCTTCTCTAAAATGTTAAGAGCGCTTTCAGTTAATAATAAGTAGCGGTATTTTAAGAGATCAACCAAATTAAGATTTTCTAAATTAATTAAACTAACGCCGACTAAATTACGACCAGAATATTTTAATTTTTCATTCTTATTATCATCAACAATTAAAATACTACGACGTTCAGTTTTTAAAACATTTTTTTCTAAAGATTCTAAAATATTTTTTACTTGTTTGGTTTTAAATTCATTAACCGCTAACTGATCAATGACCACTAAGGCAGTTTGCTTGTATTTATCCGCTAACACCATTAATAAAGCCTTCTGCTTCATTTTCTTATTAATTTTTTGTTTAAAATTTCGATCTTTAGTTGGCCCAAAAGTAACGCCACCGCCAATCCATAAGGGCGAACGGCTAGAACCAGCACGAGCCCGACCAGTGCCTTTTTGCTTCCAAGGCTTGCGACCACCACCCCGAACTTCACTTCTTCCTTTAGTGTGGGCTAAAACTTGACGTTGATTGTTGACTTGGGCAGTTAAGGCTTGGTGAATTAAAGGAAAATTAGGAGTTAAACCAAAAATATTAACCGCTAATTCTCGGTCTTTGACAGCTTGCGCTTGTTGATCGTAAACAGTTATCTTGATTGACATATAAAAATTTCTAAAAATTATCGCAAATATTAAACGGTTGAATTTTTCTCGTCCGAAACTTCTTCGGTTGTTGGCTGACTATCAGCTGTTTCGGTTGACTCGGTTGGCTCGGTTGGCTCGATTGGCTTAATTTCTTCAATTGGCTCAGTTGATTCCTCAGTAATTTTCTCAGAATTAGCCTCCATCTTTACTTCTTTATCTTCAGTAATGTCGGCTGATTGTGAATTATCAACTGCCTCTTGATTAGTAGTAACAACCACTTCTTCAGTTATTTTAACTTCTTGACTAACAAAATCCTGAAACTTTAATTCGCCTGGAGTTTTAATCATTAATAAAGAGTTAATCGCGCCAGGCACACCCCCTTGAATAAATAATAAATTATTGTCTAAATCAATTTTAACAATATTTAAATTTTTAACAGTCACGCGCTCACCACCCATCCGACCACCCATTCTCGTGCCTTTAAACACTCGAGCTGGCCCTTTGGGACCAATTGAACCAGGCATGCGTAACTGATCTTTATTACCATGAGTTTTACGACCGCCAGCAAAATGATGACGTTTAACGACTCCTTGGAAACCTCGTCCTTTACTGACGCCAGTGACATCCACTAATTCATTTTCGACAAAAGACTCAAGGCTAATTTGTTGGCCGACTTGAACCTCAGGCAAGGGACTAAGGCGATGCTCACGCACATGCATGGGGTTAATATTGGCTAATTTAAAATGACCTTGTTGAGGTTTTTTAATATTTTTTACCTTACGGCTTCCAAAAGCAACTTGAATCGCCTCATAACCGTCAGTAGCAACAGTTTTTACCTGGCTAACGACACAAGGCCCAGCTAAAACTGGGGTAACGGAAATTGCTTTATCGTCTACCCATAACTGAGTCATGGCTAATTTTTTTCCAAGAATGAATTTCATAAATAAAGGAATAAATAAAAAACTGGTCAAACAACCAGTTGGGTAACAAAAAATATTAATCGAGAAAAATAATTTTTTTTGTTAATTCGGCAATTTGCCTCCCACTGGCCGTTGATTCTGATTTTAACACTTTCTAATAAATAGAGTTATTAAGACCGTCTTCATTGGCATTTATTTTTATATTAGCAGTTTACTGCATTTTTATTTCCACGTCAACTCCGGCCGGTAAATTGAGATTAGTTAAATCTTCAATTGTTTTAGCATTAGGATCAATAATGTCAATAATTCTTTTGTGAGTCCGCATTTCATACTGGTCACGCGCGTCTTTATGAACAAAAGTCGAACGATTAACCGTATATTTTCTCTTTTCGGTAGGTAGCGGAATCGGACCAAAAAAACTGGCATCACTCCGCTCAATTGTTTCCACAATTGTTTTAGTTGATTGATCAATTATTTTATGATCAAAGGATTTGATCTTAATGCGTAAGCGTTGCTTAAAATCTTTTTCTTCTTTTTTAATGTCAGACATAGAAAAACAAAAATAACAAAAATCTAATTTTTTAAATAAACACTAGTGATTCGTCTAATAATTAGACGAATCTAAGTATTTACTTATTTGATAATTTTAGCAATTACCCCCGCACCAACCGTCCGACCGCCTTCTCGAATCGCAAATCTTTGCTTTTCTTCTAAGGCAATTGGAGAAATTAATTTAACTTTTAAATTAACAGTGTCGCCAGGCATCACCATTTCCGTACCTTCTGGTAATTCTACTTCACCAGTAACGTCAGTGGTTCGGATATAGAATTGTGGTTTATAACCTTTAAAGAATGGTTTGTGACGACCACCTTCGTCTTTGGATAAGATATAAACTTCAGCTTCAAATTCAGTGTGGGGAGTGATTGTTCCGGGTTTACATAAAACTTGACCACGCTCAACTTCATTTTTCTTAGTACCGCGCAATAAAATACCAGCATTATCACCAGCTTGACCTTGGTCAAGTGATTTATTAAACATTTCAATACCAGTAACCGTGGTTTTTTTGGTATCCATTAAACCAACGATTTCGATTTCTTCACCAACCTTTACAATACCGCGTTCAATTCTACCAGTAACAACTGTTCCTCGGCCTTCAATTGAAAAGATATCTTCAATTGGCATTAAGAAAGGATGGTCAACATCTCTCACTGGCTCAGGAATATATTCATCTAGTTGAGACATTAATTCCATAATTGGTTCAGCATCTGATCCAGTAGGATTATCTAAGGCTTTAAGAGCGCTGCCACGAATAATTGGGGTAGCGTCACCAGGAAATTCATATTTCTTAAGCAAGTCACGAATTTCTTCTTCAACTAAGTCAATTAGTTCTTTATCCTCAACCATATCGCATTTGTTTAAGAAAACGACAATGTGAGGGACACCTACTTGACGAGCTAATAAGATATGTTCACGAGTTTGAGGCATCGGACCATCAGTGGCTGATACCACTAAAATTGCGCCGTCCATTTGAGCGGCTCCGGTAATCATGTTTTTAACATAGTCAGCGTGACCAGGACAGTCAACGTGAGCATAGTGACGTTTATCGGTTTCGTATTCAACGTGAGCGGTCGCAATCGTAACTCCCCGTTCCTTTTCTTCAGGAGCGGCGTCAATTTCTGAAACGCTTTTCTTAGAAGCGGTCATTCCTTTCGCGCCAAGCACTGATAAAATAGCGGCGGTTAAGGTAGTTTTTCCATGATCAACGTGACCAATAGTACCAACGTTGACATGGGGCTTTGTTCGTTCAAATTTGTCTGCCATGTTGTTTGTTGTACGGCCTCCGATAAATACCGGAGTTTCTTTCCTAGTGGCAGGAAACCAGCCGTGAAATTAATTATTTTTTTATTTAAATTTTATTAAATGTTTATTAAATTATTCAATATCTTGGGCTTTTTCTTTAACTTGCTTAGGGATTTGCCAGCGCTTTTTGGGAGCTAAATCTTGATCACTAGGAGGCTCACTTTCGTGGTTTTTCCACAAAGATATTTCGCGATTTATTTTATCAGCTAAATCCTCTTCTGTCAAATTATCACTCGCCTTAACAATAGTGGCTGGTTTTTCAGGATTTAAAAGTAATTTTTCGTAAGATTCAAGGTCTAAAATCGCAAAAGTAGACTCTGGTTCATTGGGATCAAACATAATCACACTGCCCTGACTTTTTTTGGCTAAAGAAATCGCTTTTTTTAATTGCTCGCGCATAAAATTAAGCAGCTCCTCCTTAACTGCGTTAAAATAGGAACAAGCGAAGATTATTTACCAGATTTTTCTTTAATTTGTTCTAAAACATTCCGAGGAACTTCGCTATAACGGGAAAATTCCATAGTATAATTAGCTCTTCCCTGACTCATTGATCTTAGGGCGGTGGCATAACCAAACATTTCCGCTAAAGGAACTTTAGCTTGAACCGCTTTAATTTTATTAGGACGGTCAATCATTTCTTCAATTTGTCCCCGTTTAGAATTTAAATCGCCAATCACATTCCCCATATATTCTTCTGGGGTCACAACTTCAACTTTCATAACTGGTTCCAATAAAATCGGCTTAGCTTGACGACAAGCATCTTTAAAAGCTAAGATACCGGCCATTTTAAAAGCAATTTCTGAAGAGTCAACTTCATGATAACTACCATAATAAACTGAGGCTTTAACATCAATCATTGGGTAACCAGCGACCACTCCACTTTGAACTGCTTCTTTGACACCCTTTTCAATTGCCGGAATATATTCTTTAGGAATTACGCCACCTTTAACCTCATCGATAAACTCTAAGCCTTTGCCAGATTCATTAGGTTCAACTCGCAAGCAACAATGACCATACTGACCACGACCACCGGTTTGTTTAATATATTTATGTTCGGCCTCTGCTTTACCAGTAATCGTTTCTCGATAAGATACTTGAGGTTTGCCAATATTAGCTTCAACATTAAATTCCCGTTTCATTCGATCAACAATAATATCTAAATGTAATTCTCCCATACCAGAAATTAAAACTTGATTAGTTTCCTCATCAGTTTCCACTCGAAAAGTCGGATCTTCTTCCGCTAAACGAACAAGGGCGACTCCCATTTTTTCTTGATCAGCTTTAGTTTTTGGCTCAACAGCAATTTTAATTACTGGTTCAGGAAAAATAATTGATTCTAAAAGTAAGGGTTTATTTTCATCACATAAAGTGTTGCCAGTAGTAGTATTTTTTAAACCAATCACCGCCGCAATATCGCCGGCATAAATTTCCTTAATTTCTTCTCGATAATTAGAGTGCATGCGCACTAAGCGACCGATTCTTTCTTTGTCACCAGTGGAGGCATTAATAATATAAGAACCAGAACGTAAAATCCCTCGATAAACTCGGACAAAGCATAATTTACCAACAAAGGGATCGGTGGCAATTTTAAAAGCTAAGCCAACAAAAGCGTCTTCATCATTAGCAGCAATCGGATATTTTTTATCAGCATCTTTAATGTCCGTCCCTTCAATCGGAGGAACATCAATCGGTGACGGCAAATATTCATTAACGGCATCAAGCACTAATTGGACGCCAATATTTTGTAAAGCGGTACCACACATCACTGGATAAATTTGATTATTAATTACCCCGTGACGAATCGCTTTCTTTAATTCTTCAATGGTAATTTCTTGACCTTCTAAATATTTTTCCATCGTGGCTTCATCGCACTCCACCGCTTTTTCTACTAATTCAGCGCGTAATTCTTCGGCCTTAGCTTGTAAATCAGCTGGAATAGGAATCTCTTCGATTGTTTCCCCAGCTGAACCAACAAATTGATAAGCTTTCATCACCAATAAATCAATTACTCCAGTTAGGTTATCTTCAGCACCAATTGGCATTTGAATAGCGACTGCTTTGGGGTTCAGGCGTGATCTAATTGATTCTAAACTCATGAAAAAATCAGCCCCCATTTTATCCATTTTATTGACAAAGCAAAGACGAGGGACATGATATTTATCCGCTTGACGCCAAACAGTTTCCGATTGAGGTTCAACCCCTGCTTGACCATCAAAAACCGCTACCGCCCCGTCTAAAACTCGCAAAGAGCGTTCCACTTCAACCGTAAAATCAACGTGTCCTGGAGTATCAATAACATTAATTTTATTGCCCTTCCAAAAACAAGTAGTAGCCGCAGAGGTGATGGTGATGCCCCGTTCTTTTTCTTGTTCCATCCAGTCCATTTCAGCGGCTCCATCATGAACTTCGCCTAATTTGTGTTTTTTCCCAGTATAAAAAAGAATCCGCTCAGTAAAAGTGGTTTTGCCGGCGTCAATATGGGCCATAATGCCAATATTTCTGGTATTAGCTAATGAATAATCTCGGGGCATATTTATAAAATAAAATAAGTTTTAAAATTAATAAAAGAATAATTAACGGGAAAAATGAGCAAAAGCTTTATTAGCTTCGGCCATTTTATGAACGGCTTCTCGTTTTTTAATTGCCGCTCCTTCGCCAGCTGAGGCATCTAAAATTTCAGCCGCCAACTTTTCGGACATCGAACGACCGCGACGATCCTGAGAAGCTTTGATTAACCAATTACAAGCGAGAAAAAAACGACGCTCACCTCTGACTTGGAAAGGGACTTGGTAATTGGCACCGCCAACTCGCTTGCCTCTCACTTCAACTAAAGGAGCAACTTTTTTCATCGCCTTATTAAAAATATGACGAGGGTCTTGCTTAGTTTTTTCTTTAATGATATTAAAGGCTTGATAAACAATGTTTTCGGCAATTGATTTCTTACCTTGTTCCATTACAAAATTAATAAATTTAGCGATATTTTTATCGTTATATTTTAAATCGCCGTTAATTTGTTTTTTAGGGGCTTGTTTTCCTCTCATAAATAGTGAAATAAACCGTCAGAGCTAAAAGCTCAAGTGACAGCCAAAATTAATTAAGCTTTTGGTCGTTTAGCGCCGTAATTACTTCGTCCTTGACGACGGGCTTCCACGCCTGAGGCGTCATAAACGCCACGAACAACTTTATAGCGAACACCTGGTAAATCTTTAGTTTTTCCTCCCTTTACTAAAACAATGGAGTGTTCTTGTAAATTATGACCCATGCCTGGAATATAAGCAGTCACTTCCATGCCATTAGATAAACGAACACGAGCAATTTTTCTTAAAGCGGAGTTTGGTTTTTTAGGAGTGGTGGTGGTTACCTTTAAGCAGACACCCTGTTTAAAAGGAGCGCCTTTTTTAGTAACCTTTTTCTTGCGATGCAAAGAATCAAAACCAGTATGTAAAGCTAAAGTTTTTTGGCGACTAACTGGTTTTTTACGACCATGACGCACTAGTTGATTAATAGTAGGCATAAGTTTCTCGCAGAATAATTCTAAAAATATCGCTGATAGCTAACAACTAACTCAGCTTTAAATTTATTTTTAATATTAAAACAATCCTGACCGTGCAGGATAAGTATTGGAAATACTCAGTTAATTTATCAAAATAAAAAAAATAAGTCAAGAGAATTTTACAGCCACTCGCCAGTTAAAATACTAAATAACCAATTAATTACCGGGATAATTAAGGAAAAACCAAAAACTACAAATAAAACTACTAATAAAAATCCGTAGCGCTCCCAGCTTAAATATTTTATGGCTAATTTCGGAGGTAAAAAAGTGGCTAAAATTTTTGAACCATCAAGCGGCGGAATCGGCACTAAGTTAAAAATCATTAATAATAAATTAATATAAATCGCGATCATTAGTAGGCCGGAAAAGGTCATGTTGGTAATTGGCATAAAGCGCCAAACAAGAGCTAAAAATACAGCGATTATCAGGTTAGCCAAAGGACCAGCAACGGCCACCTTCGCTTGACCAAAACGTTTATCGCGTAAATTATGCGGATTATAAGGGACGGGCTTGGCCCAACCAAAAGCAAAGCCGATGCCCGAAACAATCATTAAAAAAGGCAGGATTAAAGAACCAAATAAATCTAGATGTTTAATTGGGTTTAAAGTTAAGCGCCCAGCTAATTTAGCAGTGGGATCACCTAAACGATCAGCCATCCAACCATGCATATATTCATGAGCGGCGGCCGACATAATTAAAACAATAATTTGAAAAAAAATTATAACATTCATAAAGTAGTGGCTTGATTATAACACATCTTGCTTATTTTTAAAAATATTGCTAAAATAAAAACCAATAATTAAGAAAATATCATTCAACCGGCCAGCGCGCTAAAATTTTAAGTAACTGATCGGGTGATTTAAAGATTTTATGGCTAGAAAATGCGATGTTTGTGGACGGGGCGCCACTAAAGGGGCGAGCCGCTCTCACTCTAAAATTAAAACCTTAAAACGCCAACATATCAACTTACAAGCAAAAACGATTGATGGTTTCAAGGTAAAAATCTGCACCTCCTGTATGCGAACGCGAGCCAAAAAAGAGGCGGCCGTCAAAAAATAATTTTCCCTGATTTACTTTCTCTAAGAATCAACTCATCTCTGAGTTGATTTTTTTAATTAGTAATTGGTGATGATATTTTTTAAAATAATAAGCACCGCCAGCCAAGAGGCTATAATAAATAATTAAAAGCGGCCAGTCAATTTTTAGGTCGACCGCCAAACTAGTCAACTGAGCCGTGAAAGTAGCCACAGTCACTAAATAATGAGCTAGTTGATAAACTGGACTAAAAAAAATTAACGAACCCGCTGGCCAGAGATGAGTGGCCAAGAGAACTAGAGGTAAAACAGTCATTACCGGACCAAAGGCCCAAAATATTAAAACATTGCTAACGATAGTTGTGAGAGCTAAAGTTTGAAAATGCCAAGCAGTAATTGGCCAAATTAGTAATTGAACTGACAAAGACAAACCTAATGACAGGGCGGGCGGCCGCAAATAAGGACGCCAACTTCTCGGCAGTTGACCAAGTATTTTTGACAAAAAAATTTGCCAGTAAGAAAAAAAGATAAAAATACCTAATAAAGCGCCAAAGGATAATTGCCAAGCAACGTCGAGAAGAGCCAGGGGCTTAACCATTAAAGACAGGGCGGCCGTGGCGGTTAAAATGCTAATAGGATGGGGCAGGCGCCCCAGACGCCAAGCCACCAAGGCGCTAATACCCATTAAAAAGGCTCGGATAGCGGGTGGGCGAGCACCGACTAAAACTACATAAATAGCTAAAATAATTGATAACGGCAACCAGGCAAAACGCCGACGACCACCTAAAAATAAATAGATTAGTAGAAATAAAGCCGCCAAAATACTAATATGACTACCGGAGACAGCCGTTAAATGGCTGAGACCAGCTAAACGAAAATTTTCTTTCAAGGTAGGCGTTAAAGATTGGCGATAACCTAAGATTATGGCTAAGACTAAGCCCGCCTCGGGTTCAGGGAGACTACTAGTAATCAAACTGGCTAGTTGATTTTTAAAAGCAAACAGAAGGCGCCAGCCAGCCCAACCATGGCTAGCGGTTTGATAATCAATAATTTGCGGCCAAGCACATTGTCGAAAAATATGAAGTCGAGCCAGATAAGCAGGATAATCAAAATCAGCAAAACTTTCTGGCAACCTTAAATCACAACTAACTCGCAACTGATCGCCATAATTGAAAGGTGGATAAAGTGGTAATTGGCTAATAATTTTTCCTCCTTGATCAGTAGAATCAAGCGGACATAAAACTGCTTGTCGATTTTTCCAGCCTGGCTCTGTCCACTGACAAAGCCAAACATCTATTGTCGCCTTCCCTATTAATAAATCCGCTGGTCTTTGGGGCCAAGAAATTAGTCGCCCTGGTAGGATTAATAAACAAATAAATATAAGACTGGCTCGCCACTTAACGGAACTACTCAGAAAAATATTTTTAGCCACTATTCCTAAAATAATGAAAATAATAATTAATAAATAAATTGGCTCTCCTAAATCAATAACTAAGCGAGCGCTAAGAGATAAAATAAAAGTTAGAGAAAATAAAAAAAGAGATGTTTGTGGCATCTCTTTACTATAAAAAGCGGACACTAACTAATTAATTAATTTTTTCTGAGAATTTAATTAAGCTTGTCGGCCACCTGAAGACGCAGATAAGCTAAAATACAATCCTCTAAATCACCCCCTAAAACTTTATCGGGGTCACTACTTTCCCATTGGCTACGATGATCTTTGACTAAGCGGCGACCATATAAAATATAAGATCTGATTTGTTGCCCCCACTCGGCTTTAATCGGCTGCCCTTTTAATTGATTGGCTTCTTTTTCTTGATTATCCAGGGCCAACTGCACCAATTTCGCCCGTAATAAATTAAGCGCATTTTCCCGATTTTGATGCTGAGAGCGGCCACTCTGACAACTAACTGTTAGGCCAGTGGGCAGATGAACTACCCGAACAGCGGAGTCAGTAGTATTAACGCTTTGACCACCCGGGCCACTAGAACGGAAAACATCAATTCGTAAATCTTCTTCCTTGATTTCTACTGGACTAGCCGGACCTAAATCAGGTAAGACCTCAACTAAAGCAAAGGAGGTTTGCCGTAAGTTTTCGCCATCAAAAGGAGAGATCCGCCCTAAGCGATGAACACCGTGCTCACTTTTAAGCCAGGCATAGGCCAAGGGTCCGCTAACTTTAAAAACAACATTTTTTAGACCAGCTTCTTGACCAGCTAAACGATCAATCACTTCAACCTGAAAAGACATTTTTTCAGCAAATCTTAAATACATTCGCTCCAACATTTGAGCCCAATCTTGAGCATCAATGCCACCCGTGCCAGCATGAATCGCTAAAATGGCGTTTGCTTGATCATGAGGACCACTAAATAATAATTCATTTTCCAAAGAATCAAGAGCATGCTCAATCTTTAAATAAACAGCTTGCAAATCAGCTAAAACTCTTTCATCCACCTCTTCAGTCGCTAAAACTGATAAATTTTTAGCCTCTTTAATTTCTGTAATTACTGCCTGCCAATGATTAATTGTAGTTTTTAAATTTTCAGCCAATTGACTAATAGTTTTAGCTCGATCTTGATTTTCCCAAAAATCACTAACAGTCATTTGCGCTCTTAATTTTTTTTCCTGAATAATTTTATCAGTTAACTTAAACAAGTCGGCTAATTTTTGCCAACGTTTTTCTAAATCTGACCAGTTAAGCTGTCCAATAATCATAATAATAAAATATTATTTAGGTAGTAATCTTAAATAGCTTATTTCATTACTTGATCCCAATCTCATATAAGGGCCCCAAGTGCCAGTACCAGGAGAAATATATAAATACATATCATTAATTAAATGAAGGCCGGTTACATATTTAAATTGCAGTCTAACCAGGAAGTTAAAAGGCATTATTTGTCCATTATGAGTATGCCCAGAAAGTTGTAAATTGATACCCGCTCTTTGAGCTTCTTCTAAATCTTTGGGATAATGATACATTAAAATTGTCGGCTTGGTGTTATCAATTGTAAGCGACTCAAGCACAGTTTTTAAATGATCTTTATTTTCTGAAAACTCTACTCCAATTATCTGAATATCCCTAAAATCTACTAACTCATTTTTTAATACTCTAATTTTAGAATTTTTTAATAGCTCATACACCTTATCTATTCCCTCATACATTTCGTGATTACCAGTCACAAAATAGACTGGCGCTGGCAAATCATTAAAAACACTAAACATATTTTGCTCAAGTCGAGCGCTGCCATCAACCAGATCGCCGGTAATCATTACAATATCCGGCTTAAGCTGATTGGTTTTTTCAATAATCTGATTTAAAAATTTAGTATTTCTAATTGTTCCAATGTGAATATCGGAAAGCTGAACAATCGTTAATTCTCGCTCTAAATTATCGACTGAAATTTCCAACTCTCTAACCGTTAACCTACTAGCATTAATAACCGAAATAATTACTAAAAAACTAGCCAAACTAATAATTATCCAGCCAATATAGGGAATATTATAAAATTGTCTAATTACTTCATAAACTAACAATAAGATCAACAAAAACATAAAAATTCCTAACCACATTGTCGCTATTGTATAAAATGTTTTAGAAAAAAGATTGTGAAAAATTCTGTCAAAATACATAGCCAGCGGCAAGGAGACAGTAGCTAAAACCGTTATTATATATAAAATATTTTTTTTGATGTCTAAAAGCCAACCAAGCCTAAGAACAACATAGGAATTAAGGCCTAAATATATCAGGAAAATTAATAAAATACTAAAAATAAACTGGATTTTCATATTAATATGATTAAACTTATTATATTAAATTAGATAATTTTACTATAACAAAAAAACCCTCTAAATAATAGAGGGTTTTTGTAAAGTAAATTAACGTTTGGACCATTGAGGGCGTTTGCGAGCGCCTTTTAAACCCGGTTTCTTTCTTTCCTTACGGCGACGATCACGAGTTAAGAAACCATGAATTTTTAAAGCTTCTTTTAGCTCAGCATCAAATTCTAATAAAGCACGAGCGATTCCGTGACGAGCGGCAGACGCTTGAGCAATCTTGCCACCTCCATTTACAATAATGGAAAAATTAAAATCACGAGATTTGCCAGTCGCTTTTAGAGGTTGAGTGAGTAAAGAAAAATGTTCACCAGGAAAATAAAGAGAAGCTTTTTGGCCATTAATCATAATTGCGCCCTTCCCTTCAGGATAAAGACGAACTTGGGCAATTGCGGTTTTCCGTCGTCCGACAGTAGCAATATACTTCCCGGAAAAATCGACGGCGTCAAAAGATATTTTTAAATTTTCATCAGTATTATCTAAATTTAAATCAGTTAAATTATCTTCTTGATTATCTAAAGCTAAGTCAGGGGCCTTTTTTTTACTGTCTGCCTGAGGACTAACTTGTAAATCTTTTTCTTCCTTAGGGCTAGCTTTTACATCTTTAGCTTTGGGCTTATCAGCTGCCTTGGTTTTTTTAACAGTAGGCTTGGCTACTTTAGCGGTAGTCTTAGCTACCTTTTTGGTTGTTTTCTTGGTCTCCATATTAAACTAATTATCTAATAATTAAACGTTTCATCATCCCGGGACGAAGCTTGGTGGCTGGCAACATTTGTTTCACGGCTGCCCGCAAAACTTCGGCTGGTTTATCTTGAAATAATTCTGACATTTTTTTAGTTTTTAAACCACCAATATAACCAGTCACCCGGTAATAATTTTTTTGGTCTAATTTTTTGCCAGTAAATTTTAATTTTTTAATATTATCAACATAAACAACATCCCCTAAATCAATGTAAGGTAAATATTCAGGTTTATGCTTGCCTCTGAGCCAGGTAGCAATTTGAGTGGCTATTCGACCAACACTTTGGTCACTAGCATCAATTGTATGAATTTGACGATCAATATTTTTCATAAATATCATTTTTCTTTAAAATAAGCTAAGCGAAATTAAACTAATTCGAGTTGAACCATCTCGGCCCCATCACCAACCCGATTTCCCAATTTAACGATTCGAGTATAACCTCCTGAGCGATCTTTATAACGCTCACCTAAAACCTCCATCGCTTTTAAAACCGCTTTCTTTTGTAATAAAACTTTAATTAAACCCCGGCGAGATTGCAAATTACCAACTTTAGCCACGGTAATCATTTTTTCAACCAAAGGTTTAACGGCCTTAGCTTTAGCTTCAGTGGTTTTTACTTTTTCATAAATAATAATACTTGAAGCCAAGTTGCGAAGCATTAATTCCCGCGGTGCTTTTTTACGATCCAATATTTTATTCTTGTTACGGTGTCTCATTTGATTTAAAACGAATAAGGGAGTTGACGACAGGTGAAAACCTATGGCCAGCTACTTTATTTCTTACTTTTCTTTTTTGTTTCTTTTTTATCTTTTTTAACTACTTTAATATTTGACTCATCTTCATCATCAGCTGGACTATCAACTACTTCGTCAACCACTTCAGGACTTGGCTCTTGAGCCATTTCTGCTTCCTCATTAATTTCCACTACTTCGGCCTCAATTGGTAAAATAGCCCCTGGCAATAAGGCAGAATATTGTTCTACTAAAATTTGAACAGATTTTTCAAAGGCTTCTTCAGGGGTGATGGTGCCATCAGTTTTGATATCGATTAATAAACGATCCCAGTTAGTCATTTTTCCCACTCGAACGTTGTCCACTTTTAAACTAGCGGCTAATACTGGGGAAAAGATTGAATCAATTTCAATAAAGCCAATTTCATTATTTTGACGTTTAACTCCTTCACTCATTCGATAACCACGACCAGCTTGAACAAAAATTTCTAAAAATAAATCAGCTTTATCATCAGTTAAATTAGCAATCACTAAATTAGGATTAGTTATTTCTACTTGGCTATCTTTAGTAATCGCCGCGGCTGTTACTTTACCCTTACCTTTGGCTCGAAGTTCTAATCTAATTTCTTCATCAGTAAACATCTTCACATGTAATTGTTTAACGTTTAAAACGATTTCTAAAACATCTTCTTTAACTCCCGAAAGAGCCATAAATTCATGATTAGCCCCTTTAATTTTAACGCCCACAACTGCCGCCCCTGGCAAAGAGGATAATAAAACGCGGCGTAAAGAATTACCCAAAGTCATTCCATAACCAGGATATAAGGGCTCAACGGCGATTACTCCTTGATGTTCTTGGTCGCCAGCTTGAAAATTTATTTTCTTTGGTAGGGCAATATTTTCCATAGAAAATTTTGGCCTCGCGTCGATTTCGTTTTCAATGATGTGAAAACGCCTCCCGTTGCGCGGCTAATTATTTTGAATAATACTCAATAATCATCGGAATTTTAAAGTTTAAAGGCAAATCGTCATCTTTCGGTTCGTGTAAAACTTTAGCACTAAAGCCATTATCTAAACGATTAAGCCAGCTAGGAACTTCAGCTTTTGGTAAGTACTCTGCCAGATTACGAAAATAAGTATGGCGAGTACTGCTTTTTTTAATTGCAATTACTTGACCAGTTTTGATAATGATTGAAGGGATGGCCGCTTTTTTGCCATCGATTGTAATGTGACCATGACTGATTAGTTGACGAGCCTGCACTCGCGAAGGCGCCCAGCCTAAACGATAAACAACATTATCTAAACGACTTTCTAGCAAACGTAAAAAGTTTTTTCCGGAATCACCAGTTTGGGCAGAAGCTTTCTCAAACGTTAAACTAAACTGTTTTTCTAAAATATTATAAAACTTTTTAACTTTTTGTTTTTCGGCTAATTGTAAACCGTAATCGCTTAAACGACGACGACCCTTAGGGCCATGAAAACCTGGAGGATAATTACGTTTAATTATAGCGCATTTGACACTATTGCAACGCTCGCCTTTAAGGAAAAGTTTTTCCCCGAGACGACGACATTGTTTACATTTATTTTCTAAATTCTTTCCCATATTAATTCTTAATAACTTTTATTAAACTCGTCTTGGTTTTTTCGGTCGACAACCATTGTGAGGAATTGGGGTAACGTCTTTAATGGCTAACACATTAAGACCATTGGCATTGAGTGAGCGAATAGCTGACTCGCGACCTGTTCCCACGCCCGCAACAAAAACATTGACTTCCTCTAAACCATACTCTTCTTTAGCTTTTTGAACAGCAATTTTAGTAATAATTTGAGCAGCATAAGGAGTGGCTTTTTTCGCCCCCTTAAACCCCGCGATGCCCGCACTCGCCCAGGAAATAACATCACCCTTAGCATCAGTTAAGGTGACCATTGTATTGTTATAGGTAGCATTAATATAAGCTCGGCCAGAACGAACTAGGCGAGCGGTTTTTTTCTTTTTCTTCTTAATTAATTTCTTTTTAGCCCGCGCTTGTTTATTTTTTTCCAACTTTTGTTTAATTTCTTCAGGAAGCTCCTCGTCAGCGCTGGGATTAAAAGTAAATTTTTCTTCTTCTGATTTTTCTTTAGCCCTGGTTTCGGATGCTTGTGGTTTAGCTAAATCAGCCTGAACCTTATCAGCTCCGGCATCTCCCTGAGAAGAAGCTGGCGATTGATCAGGGGCCTCAGCCATTACTTCTGGCTTATTTTCCTTAGTTGTCTTATCAGTGGACATAAATTATTCAAGTAAACTTCGTCACGGACTCCTTAATTATTTGACCGTTAACGAATTATTTAAAAATGGCTAAATTGCCTTATTTTTAGGTTTTTTGAGCAGCCGCTTTATTTTTACCGCTTCCCATAGTAACTCGTTTATTACCACGCACAGTGCGACTATTAGTTTTTGTTCGTTGACCACGAGCGGGCAATTTTTTTAAATGACGATTACCTCGGTAGCAACCAATTTCTTTTAAGCGTTTAATATGACTAGCAACTTCTCGTCTTAAATCGCCTTCAACTAAATATTTTTTTTCTAAAAATTCTCGTAAAGCACTGACTTCAGATTCTTTTAAATCTTTTACTCGAGTATCGGGACTAATTTTGGCTTTTTCTAAAATAACCCGCGCTCGACTGTCGCCGATGCCATAAATATAAGTAATCGCAATGATTACTCTTTTTTCATTAGGTAAGTTGATACCTGCAATTCTTATCGCCATAATAAAATAAAAAACAGTGGCGTTTAGCCTTGACGCTGTTTATGTTTAGGGTTTTTACAAATAACAAAGACCCGGCCTTTACGACGGACGGTTTTGCAATCTTTGCAAATTTTCTTAGCACTCGCTCTTACTTTCATAGGTTAAAAAATAAAAAGATAAACTGATTTAGTGGTTACAGCCGATAAACAATTCGGCCCTTGCTTAAATCATAAGGACTGATTTCTAACTTAACTTTATCACCGGGTAAAATTCGAATTCGATTCATTCGCATTTTTCCAGATAGATGGGCTAAGATTTCATGGCCACTTTCCAGTTTAACCCGAAAAGTAGCGGCCGGCATTAAATCAGTTACTTCTCCTTGAATTTCAATAAAATCTTTAGCGTTTAAAGTCTCCTGATCACCGGACTTGTTAGAATTTTTATTTGGCATTAGCACAAAAAAACTTGATAAAGCCCCGCTTTATCAAAATTTTAAAATTAAAAACAATTTTTGCTTTATTTGAATAAAAATATTATATAAAAAGAATAAAAAAATGTCAATAGTAATCGTTAAAAAATGATAATTAAATACCACTGACGGAAAAATTCTAGGCTTCAATTTGAAGCTCAGCTTTAATCCGACGAACTCCGGCGCTGGATGATTCTTCTTTAGTAATTTTAAATCGCCCCAAGCCGGCCAAGCTACTAACATGAGGGCCGCCACAAATTTCTTTAGAAAAAAACTCGGTCCAAGTAGCTGGTGCTTGACCATTATCATTACCCACCACATAAACTTTAACTTTTTCACCATAGCGATCATCAAATACTCCGGAGGCACCCACTGCCTTCGCTTCAGCTACGCTCATCTCCTGATAAGCCACCGAGAAACTTTGAGAAATCGCACCATTAACTAAATCTTCAACTTGTTTGATTTCCTCCGGACTTAATTTTTGGGGATAAGAAAAATCAAAGCGTAAACGCTCAGCGGTAATATTACTTCCCTTTTGAACTACTTGATCGCCTAGCACTTGGCGTAAAGCAGCTAATAATAAATGAGCAGCTGTATGGAGTTTGGTGGTCTGCTCGCTACTATCAGCTAAGCCCCCCTTAAATTTTCCGGCGGCGGCCGTACGGGATAATTCCTGGTGTTTTTTTAATTCTTGTGCAAAACCAGAGCGATCAACTGTTAGTCCTTTTTCTCGAGCTAGCTCCTCAGTCATTTCTAAAGGAAAGCCGTAACTTTGATATAAATTAAAAGCGATCACTCCATCAAGATTAGTATCAGCGACTTTATTAAATTCTTGTAAACCCTTTTCTAAGGTGTGCTTAAATTTAACTTCTTCTTTATTAAAATTATCTAAAATAAAAGCTTGATTTTTCTTTAGCTCAGGATAAGCCGAGGCATAATTATCAATAAAAATTTGGGCTACCAAACTGGTCCAAGAATCGGCTTGAATATTTAACTGACGACCATAACGAATCGCTCGTCTAAGTAAGCGCCGGACAATATAACCTTGATCGGTGTTAGCTGGCACCACTCCCCGATCATCACCAATAATAAAAGTAGCTGCCTTAATATGGTCAGCAATTACTTCAAAAGCTCGCTGATTATCAGGATATTTTTGGCCGCTTAACTGTTCAATTTTCGTTAAGGCGGCAGCAAATAATTCAGTGGAAAAAATACTAGTTTGACCAACTAAAACCATTAAAATTCGTTCTAAACCTCCCCCAAAATCGACATTTTTACTACTTAATTCCTGCCAACCATTAGCGGTTTTTTGGTATTGCATGAAAACTGAGTTGCCAATTTCCAAGAAGCGCCCACAATCACAATTTAAATGACAATGCGGACCAAACTGCGGATCATGGGGCCTACCAGTATCATAAAAAGTTTCGCTATCGGGACCGCCTAATTCACCAATTGCCTCACCTCGTTGCCACCAATTTTTATCGCGATAAGCAAAAATTCGTTGGCGACTAAAATCGAGCGGCTCACCTGGCCCTAGTTCTCCCGGGCCAGTGGTCGCTGGGCCTTCTTCTGCCAGTTGCCCATAACGAGTAAATAATTTTTGTAAAATTTTAATTGATTCTTCATCTTTATTAATTTGACCATCAGCACTACCAACATAAACTGTTTGATAAATGCGAGCCGGATCAATTTTTAAATCGTCAAATAAAAATTCTAACCACCAAGCAAGCTGCTCCTTTTTAAAATAATCTCCCAGGGACCAGTTACCGAGCATTTCAAAAAAAGTATTATGTCGACTGTCACCAATATCATCGATATCTTCCGCTCGAAAACATTTTTGACTATTAACTAATCGCTGACCAGCAGGATGTTTTTCACCTAAAAAATAAGGCACCAAAGGCGACATCCCCGAATTAGTAAATAATAAAGAAGCGTCGTTTTCTGGTAATAAAGACGCGCTAGCGATTACGGCGTGACCTCGCTTCTTAAAAAAATCAAAATATTTTTGGCGTAAAGTATTAACCGTCATAAATTTAAATAATATTAACTTCCGGCTCTAATTTAATTCCAAACTTTTTTTCCACTTTAGTTTGAATCCGCTTAATATGATTGAGGGCTTGGCGAGCACTAGCGCCGCCATAATTAACTAAAATTAAAGCCTGTTTGTCATACATCCCCACGGGACCAAAGCGTTTGCCCTTAAAACCAGCCTGTTCAATTAACCAGCCAGCTGGAACTTTAAAGTAATTTTTATTTTTTCCCGGAAAATATTTAAGCTCAGGATATTTGCTTTGTAATTTTTTAAGTTGAGCTAATTTAATTTCTGGATTCTTAAAAAAAGACCCGGCATTAGGCAAAACCGCTGGATTGGGCAATTTACTATTTCTAATTTCCTCAATAATAGATACTACCTGTTTTAAACTTGGTTTGGCAATACCCCGCTCGACTAACTTCGCTCGAATGTCGCCATAATCTAAATTTAACTCGGCTTGTTTATCTAATTTCAAAACCACTCGAGAGATAAACCAGCGCCCTTTAGCAGCCGCTTTAAAAATACTATGACGATAAGCAAATTGACAAGCGGCCAGGTCAAATTTCTTTAAACGACCAGTTCGTAAATTAATCGCTTCTAAATAAGCAAAGGAGTCTTTCAGTTCTACTCCATAAGCGCCAATATTTTGCACCGGAGCCGCCCCAACTGTCCCGGGAACTAAAAATAAGTTTTCCAGACCATAAAGTTGGTGATTAACCGCAAAATTAACTACTGCCGTCCACCACTCCCCGGAATTAGCGGCTAACCACGCCTGTTTTTTATTTTCCTTAATAATCTCTAAACCCTTGATTTCATTTTTCACTACCACCGCTTTCAACGGACGAGTAATTAGCAAATTAGTGCCCCCTCCCAAAATCATAATTGGTAATTTTTGTTGGCGAGCAAAGGTAATGGTCGTAAAAATATCTGCCGGCTCTTGTAAAATTCCAAAATAAGCAGCCGGAGCGCCAATTTTTAAACTTGTATAAGGCCGCAGATTAACATTTTTTTTAAAAGTTATCATAAAAAATTAGCAATAATTATTTTTTTCTTAATAAATTTTCGCCTATCCGGAAAACATCACCAGCCCCCATTAATAACAGCAAATCATTAGGCCCTAACTTAGATCGTAAATATTTTTCGACAGCAGTTAAGGTTGGTAAATAGATTACACTTTGGCGACGCTTGTTAATTTTATTGAATTGACTAATTGCTTGCTGTAATTTTTGGCCTGATACTCTACCCTGCCTTTCACGGGCCGAAGTATAAATATCTAAAATAATTAATTGATCGCTAGCCGTAAAGCTTTTCACAAAATCCGTAAATAAAGCTTGAGTGCGACTAAAGGTGTGGGGATGAAAAACAGTAATTAGGCGCTTACCAGGATAGGCCTGACGAAAACCAGTTAGGGTTGCCTGAATTTCTGTGGGATGATGGGCGTAGTCATCAAAAATTACTGCTTGTTTAAATTTTCCCAATAATTCAGCCCGTCGAGCAGTCCCCGTAAACGACCGCAAGTAGGGCTTTAAATCCAGTAAATTAAGGTTAAGGGCTAAAGCCGCTCCCAAAACGGCAAGCGCATTATTAATATTGTGCTGACCAAGTAGGGCAATAGAAAATCGACCCCAATCATTAACCTGAAAAGATAAATGACGATTAATAGTTTGATAATCATGAGCTACTAAAGTGACGGGAGATTGTAGTTTAGGGGCAGATTTTTCAGGGGCAGCATAGGTAATCACTCGACCGCGACAAAGAGGTAATAAACGTCTCACCTGAGGATCAAGGGCATTGGCTACTAAAAATCCAGAGGGCGGAATTTTTTTGACAAAATCAGCAAAGACCTGAAAATAAGCCGCTTTAGATTTAAAGTAATCCGGGTGATCATAGTCAATGTTATTTAAAATTACTCCCTGAGGTTGAAAATATTGAAGCTTATTTTGATATTCATCAACTTCAGCAATCATTAAATTAGATCGACCAAGCACCGCGCTCCCTTTTAATTGTGGTACGAAAGAACCCACTAAGACATTAGGTGATAAGCCGGCTTGTTGTAAGACATAGCCCAACCAAGCGGAAACAGTAGTTTTACCATGACTGCCGCAAACGGCTAGCCCCTGATAATTATTAAATAAACGACCCAGGGCGGCGGCGTAAGAAAGCACAAGGGTTTTCTTAAATAATTGAGGATTAGCTTTAATAAAAGCCAGTTCAGGATTATTGTCGGGCGTCACAGCGCTGGTATAAATAATTGTATCAGCGGCTAAATCAAGATTAGCGGCCGCAAATGGAGTATTTACTTGAGCCTTAATTTTTTTTAAAACTTGAGCGGTTAAAAAATTCTCCGGTACATCCGAACCACTAATTTTTGTGCCTTGAGCAGCTAAAAACTGAGCCAGCATCGTCATGCCCACGCCCTTAATGCCAATTAAATAAGCTCGTTTGCTGGAATTAATTTTCATATTATTAATTTAACCATGATTCTAAAATATCAGCTAGTTGACGACTGCCACCGCTTTTAATAACTGTGGCGACTCGGTTGGCCAACTTTTGGCCCAAAGCTGGTTGCTGACGAAACTCTTCTAAAAGACTAGTTAATTTAGCGGGACTAAGGGTTGGCTGACTAAACACCCAGGCGGCTTCCTCTCGGGCAAAAACAGCTGCATTGTCCTCTTGATGAGAATTAGGTAGGGGGATAATAATCGCTGGCTTAGCGAGAGCGGAAATTTCAGTTAAAGTCCCCAGGCCCGCGCGAGTAATTAATAAATCAGCAGTGGCCATTAAACCAAGCAACTCTAAATTTGAGACTAAAGAAAATAAATGATAATTAGGATGAGAAATCGTCGATAATTCTTTACCCTGACCAGTGATGTGCACTACTTGCCAATGATCCTTAATTAGGGGCCAGGTAGCCAACATTAATTGATTAATCGCGACCGAACCCGTTCCCCCTCCCAGAACTAAAAGTAAAGGTTGACGATCATTTAAAGATAAGCGCTGCCGCCAAACTGCTTGGCTAGCTAAGCTCTCAGCTACTAATTGTTCACGCCAAGGATTACCTAATAAAATTGTTTTCTGGCCATAAACGGCTAAAGACTCAGGAAAAACTACTCCGATTTGACGGGCACACGGAGCCATTAAACGATTAGCCAGCCCCGGCCTAATATCCTGCTGATGAATAAATACCGCAATCTTAAAAATTTTAGCCGCCCAAACTAAGGGCACACTAACAAAGGAGCCAGCGCTAATAATTACTCGAGGACGATAACGATATAAATAAATTAAAGACTTAAAAAAAGCGCCAATAATTTTAAAAATATCAAAAAAATTTTTGAGGGAAAAATAACGACGCCACTTGCCAGCTGGTAGAGTTAAAAAATCAATGGTTATCGGTAATTTCGCGCTGGCAATTAATTTCTTTTCGGGACCATTTTTAGTACCAATAAATAAATAGCGATAGTGATCTGAACGTTTCATTAATTCTTCGGCCACCGCTAAAAGCGGGGTGACTGAACCGCCAGTTCCCCCACCGCTAAACATAAATAAAGGAAATTGTTTGTTTGCTTTAGCCTTCATATTTTAGATGAGCTAGTGCGATAACGACTAATATTTAAAAGGAGACCGATGGCCGCCATGGAAGTCATTAGGGACGATCCGCCATGAGAAATAAAGGGCAAGGGGACGCCGGTCACTGGAATTAAATTAGCCATCCCGCCAATATTAAAAAAGGTTTGAACGGCCAGCCAAGTAATAATCCCAATCGCTAACGCCCGACCATAAATATCTGGAGCATCACGGGCAATTAACCAGCCCCGATAAAAAATAAATAGATATAATAAAATCACTGCCGTGGTAAATATAAAACCGATTTCCTCAGCAATAATCGGGAAAATCGCATCACCAGAAACTTCGGGTAAATAAAGAAATTTTTGGCGACTTTGTCCTAAGCCTCGGCCAATAATCCCCCCAGAGCCAATGGCAATTAGCGACTGATTAACTTGATAACAATCATCTTGACGGTCATAACTAGGATCAAGATAGCAACGAATTCTTTTTTCCTGATAACCCGCCTGAGAATAAATAAAGGAACCGGCTAAAATCACCAACATTAAAAAAATTAATAATAAATGTTTATAATTTCCCCCGCCAACAAAAAAAGCGGCTACGGCCGATGATAAAATAATCGCCAAAGTGCCAAAATCGGGCTGCAGCATAATCAAAATACTAATAATTGCTAACGTGATAATAAACGGGCCAGTACCTGAAGCAATTTGTTTTAATTCCCCCTTTTTTGCCTCCAGCCAAGTCGCTAAATAAATTAAGAAAGTTAATTTAACCAGCTCAGTTGGTTGAAAAGAACGACCAAAAATTAAAATCCAACTTTTTGCATCTGAATGAACAGCACTTAAACCAGGAATAAACACTAAAATTAATAATCCAACTGAAATTAATAAAGCGAAGAAAGCAAACTTTTTCCAAATCCGATAATCAATTTTATAAAACAAGAGGAATAATAAACAACCAATCGCTAGAGGAATTAGCTGTTCCATCAAATAATAATAAGCATGTCCAGAAATTTGATAAGAAAGTACCGCTGAAGCGCTGGATAAAAAAGCGAGACCAAGAATTAGAAGGAGGGCAAAAGCAAACAACAAGCTGGTGTCAGCTTGGTGTTGAGATTCTCTCTTAAATAATTTTTGAAAAAAATTCCTGGTCATAAATATTTATAAACCACGATCAACAAAAAAGATCATTAGGCCCAAGGCAGCAGCCACTCCGGAGATTACCCAAAAACGCATGACAATTTTTGATTCTGGCCAACCAATCGCTTGAAAATGATGATGAATCGGGGTTGATTTAAAAATCTTCTTGCCCCGACGAAACTTTTTAGACAATAACTGTAAAATAACTGATATTGACTCCCCAACAAATAAAAAACCAATAAAGGGCAGAAGTAAAGCGCTGTTAGTTAGCATGGCAATAATTCCCAGGGTTACCCCCAAACTCATCGCCCCAGTATCACCCATATAAAAACGGGCAGGCGGAATATTAAACCATAAAAAGGCCAGTAAAG